>DATJIJ010000115.1:0-13432 GCA_035493355.1 Candidatus Methylomirabilota bacterium | reverse complement strand
CCTCGGCCGATGCGCGTCCGGAGCTGCTCCACACGCTGAACGGCTCCGCGCTCGGCATGTCGCGCACCTACGCCGCGGTGCTCGAGACCCATCTCCAGCCGGACGGCTCGGTCCGCATCCCCGAGGCCCTGCGGCCGCACTTCGGAGCCGACGCGATCGCCTGACCGTGGTCAGGCGCCCACCGCCGGCTCGAGCACGAAGATCGGGATCAGGCGGCTCGTGCGGCGCCGATAGCTCTCGTACAGCGGGAATCCCGCAACCACCAGCCGCCACAACCGGTCGCGCTCCTCGCCATCGACTTCGTAGGCGCGGACCGCCCATTCCTCGTCGTCCCGGGTGACGGTGGCGCGGGGATCGGCCCGGAGGTTGCCCGCCCACTCCGGATCCTTGGCCGAGCCGCCACGCGAGCCCACGATCACGAGCCGGTCCCGGTCGTCGAAGGCGAAGAGCGGCACCTGACGGGGCTGGCCAGACTTCCGACCGGTGGTCGTCAGGGAGATCAGCACTGGGGCCCGTCCTTCATCCGGTACAGCGTAGGACACCACGCGCTGCATCAAGCCATGGCATGCGAAGAGGCCTCCCGGGGAGGGAGGCCTCTGGCCTGTTGTCTTGGGAGCTGTCCTACGGCCGGTTCGCGGCCCCAGCCTCAGCCTTGAGCCTGCCGGACTCCGATGCAGCGGCTCCGTTATCGCCCTGCGCCGCGGCGTGCGCGTCGGCGTTGGCGCGGGCTGCGGCCGAAACCTCGGCTCCGTGCGTCTTGGCAATCGCCGAGACGGCCATGCCGTGCGAGCCGTCCACGACGTTCTCAACTGCCTTGGCCACTGCCGTGACCTCGGCCCCATGGTTGTCAGTCGGCTCCTCCGCCAAGGCGATCGCGGCCGAGGCGACCACGATCGATGCGGCGAGAAGGGCCGGTGTCAGGATGCGTTTCATGCGTATGCCTCAATTTCAATGCAACGGGGCGGGCCGTTGCAGGGGAATCATGGACGAAATCGGCGGGCGTGGCAACCTTCACAATGGTCCTGTATGGCAGCGACCCTGACCCAGCGGGCCATTCTTGCGCTCTCCGTGGCCGCACTCCTGGCGGGCTGCGCGAGCGCCGGCTCCTCGAGCCCGGGGGTCTCTGAGCCGCCGAGCCTGCTGCCGTCAGTAGAGCCGACCGCCAGCGAGAGTAGCCTGCCAACGCCTGCTCCATCCGGCTTCGGGTTCAGCGTCGAGGCCGTGATTGCCTACTACGAGGGCCAGGGGTTCACCTGTGACGAGATTCAGCCCAGCGCCACCGCTGCCGGCTACTTCTTCCGGGGATGCCAGATGGTCGTTGCAGGCGGCAGGACCCTGGCGCTCGGGTTCGTGACCGATCCATCCGGAGACCTCGCGGATGGGTACGCGAGCGTTCAGGGCCGGGAGAACGAGGCGATCCTGGATCCCACCGTCGCGCTCGACCACCTCTCCGGCTTCCTGGGAGCCATGCTCGGCGACGCACGCGGCAGCTCGCTCCTCGAGTGGCTGGCGGGTCATCTCGGCGATGCCTATGCGCAGACCACGATTGACGTCCTGGTGGTCGCCACCTACACCGAATCGGCGACAGATCATTCCAGGCTCTACCTGGAGATCGCCAATCAGGACTACGTGAACGCTCCCGCGCCGATCTCGTCCCGGGCTGCGTCCTGAGGTCGTTCGCCTAGCTCCCGCCGGAGAGTCCGCTGAGCTCGCCGGCCAGCTGGACGAGATCCGGGTCGTTCTTGGCGAATTCGGCAAGGTCGGGTCGGATCGCGAAGGCCGTGGCCAGGAGCGGTCGCGCCCGGTCGAGCCGGCCGGCCACCGCGTGGGCGCAGGCGACGTTGTAGAGGCCGACGGCTCGGTCGTAATCCGCCAGCGGCGCATCTCTCAGCTGGCGTTCGTGGTCGTCGAGGAAGGCGACGATGCGCCCCGTGTCCACCCCGATGCCCGCGTCCGAGAGCCAGATGAAATGCGTCGTCGCATGTGATGCGCTGTTGCCGTAGATCTGGCCCACCATCCCCTCACGGGAAGTCAGCAGCTCCGTGCCGGCCGCCCGGATGTCGGCCACCAGCTGGCTGCTGACCTCGTCGGCCTCGCGGGCGATCTCGTCCCACGATGAGTCGGCCCGGAGGGCCTGGAGCTCGGCGTTGCGCTCATCGGTCTCGCGTGCGTCTGCGACGAGCTGCTCGCCCCGGGAGGCCGCCTGGATGCGTTCGGACTGGATCTTCTTCCACGCGGTGAGATGCGCCTGGTGGTCCTTGGGGGACCAATCGCCGGGGCGCATCGGCCGATCGCGAACGTCGGGGTCGAGCGCGCCGAAGACGTCCCGCTCGGCCGCCCGCATCGCCTCCAGCTGCTCGACGAGGGCCGCCACCAGCGGCTCATCGGTCATGGTCGTATGTCTCCTCCGGTCACCCGTTTGCCAGTCCTCGTCAGATTAGCCGGAGCCGAAGAGAAAGGAGGCCGCGGGCCGGAGCCCGCAGCCTCCCCGAAGGGCGAGGGCGGACTAGGCCCGTCCGCCGAGCCTCATTCCGGTCTGGCGAGGATGCACCCCCACCGCATGGCGAATGGTCGACACGAGCCACAACACGATCGTATCCACCGCCACGAGCGTCACGGCCAGGGACGATCCCGTGACGACACCCGCGATCACCAGCAGCAGGGCCACGCCGCCGAGCGTGCCCGCCACGACGGTATAGGTGCTCCTGGCAACGATCGCAGCCTCGCTGCCACCCACGATGCACATCAACAGGCCGATGCCGCCGATGAGCAGGGCCGCCCAGCGTGCGTTCTCGACGAAGGGGACCGACCAGTTCGCCGTATGGGCGGCGAGGATCCCCACGACCACGGCGGCAAGCAGTGTGGTCGCTCCGTCTTTCCAGGTAAGTCGCATCTCGTTGCCTCCTTCCGTGTAAGGCGTATTCGGTCAGTTGGATGGCTGCATCGGAGAGCTGAGGTGGCCGTGTGGCAGACGCCAGACGGCGAACGCGGCTCCCGCGGCGACCACCAGCGTCGCCAGGCCAAGCGGTGCCGTCTCGAGGCCGGCGACGACCGCGTATCCGAGCACCAGTGCCCAGGACGAGCCGATCAACAGGCCTAGGCCGGCGACGCCGGCTCGCCAGTCGAGCCCGAGCAGCACGGCGAGCAGCACGACGAATGCAGAGATGCCCAAGGCCGCGAGGGTGGCGCTCAGCCACCCGGGCGGCGCCAGGCTCGTGCCCAGCCCGTCCCGCGTTCCGGCCACGGTGCACATCCCCAGGCCGAGGGCAAACAGCGCGACCACGGTCCACCGTCCCTTGGGGATGATCGGCAGTCGCCCCGTGGTCAGCACGATCGTGAAGGCCACGGCGGTCACGACGGCCAGCACCCGCGAAGCTAGTTCGATTGCCATCGCTTGGCTCCTTTCGAGCAGTTCGTACCGGGACTGATCGTGCGATCGAACGTGATCGATGGGAAAGTGCCGTTGGTCGGGGCGAAGATGAGCCGGTCGGACCGTTCTCTGGGAACGATCGCGGGGCTAGGCTTGTTGGCATGCAGACGCTGAGCGCCGAGGAAGCCGTCGCCTCGATCCAGGACGGGCAGACGATCTTCATCCATGGCGGAGCCGCGACGCCTTCGGCCCTGCTCGCCGCTCTGGCGGCGAGAGCGCCCCAGCTGAGTGGCATCACCACGGTCGGACTGCACCTGGACGGACCGTGCCCGCACCTTGACCCGGCCCTGGCCGGGCACATCCGACATCGAGCTCTCTTCATCGGTCCGAATGCGCGCGACGCGGTGAACGAGGGGCGCGCCGACTACGTGCCGATCTTCCTCTCGGACATCCCGCTTCTCTTCAGCCGCGGGATCCTGCCGCTTGATGCCGTCTTTATCAATGTGAGCCCACCCGACGCCCACGGGTATTGCTCCCTCGGCACCAGCATCGACGCGACCCTCGCCGCGGTGCGAAACGCGAAGCGCGTCATCGCCCAGATCAACCCGGGCATGCCGCGGACGCTCGGCGACAGCTTCGTCCACGTGGACCAGATCGACCTGGCCGTCGATGTCGACCAGGCCCCGCACGAGCACGCCGTGGAAGTCATCGGCGCTGTCGAGCGCCAGATCGGGGCACATGTCGCGGAGCTGGTGCCAGATCGCGCGACGCTGCAGCTCGGGATCGGCGCCATCCCGGCTGCGGTCGGAGCGGCACTCCACGAGAAGCGGGACCTTGGCATCCACACCGAGCTGTTCAACGACACGGTCGTCGACCTGGTCGAGTCCGGCGCGGTGACCGGTGCGGCGAAGGAGGTCAACCGCGGCAAGATCGTATCGGCCTTCGTGATGGGGACGGAGCGTCTCTATGGGTTCATCGACGACAACCCGATGGTCGAGATGCGCCCGGTCGACTACACGAACGACACCGCGGTTATTCGCCGCTTCCGGCGGATGGTGGCCGTCAACTCGGCCATCGAGGTCGACCTCTCGGGCCAGGTCGTCGCCGACTCGATCGGCCGCCGGCTGTACTCCGGCGTGGGCGGGCAGATGGACTTCATCCGCGGAGCGGCCTTGGCGGAGGAGGGGCGGGCGATCATCGCCCTCCCGTCAACGGCCGCGGGTGGCTCTGCCTCCCGCATCGTGGCCACCATCCGCGAGGGTGGCGGGGTGGTGACCACCCGAGCCCATGTGCGCACCGTCGTTACCGAATGGGGCGTGGCCGAGCTCTTCGGCCGCTCGATGGCCGAGCGCGCCAGTGCGTTGATCGCGATCGCTCACCCGGATTTTCGCGAGGAGCTGGGACAGGCGGCACGCGTCCTGCACCTCGACCGGTAGCGGCGTTTCGAGGCCGGATGGCCCCTGTCGAGGGGCGTCTCGGCACTCTCGCAAGGACACGGCCTGGACCATGATCCGGTCATGGTTCACGACGACATCCGCGTGCGGCGCGTCTGCCCTGCTGACGCGGCGGAGCTCGAGCGCTTCTACGCCGACCTCTCGGCAGATAGCCGCGTTACGCGCTTCCATGGTGCATCGCGCGGAATCGATCACGGGCAGGCCGTCAGCTTCGCTGGGGCGGATCATCTGCGCCGTGACGGTTTCGTAGCCGTCGCCGATGGTCGGATTGCCGGCCACCTCGTCCTCGAGCCGCTCGGCCCCGGAGTCGAGGAGCTCGCGGTCGCCGTCGACGACCGGATGCAGCATCACGGCGTCGGAACGCTGTTGCTGGGCGCCGCCATCGCGTCGGCACGACTCCGCCACGTTCGGCGCCTGGTGGCGTGGGTGATGGCGGACAACGTCGCGATGCGCCGGCTGCTCGCCGGCGGCCACTACCCGATGCGCATCGACTGGGACGGGACCGTTGCGCGATACGAGCTCGCCGTGCCTCCGCGTCTGCCGCAGCGCGTGGCTGCTTGAGCGGCCGGCGCCCCGATAGAGGTCGCCGGCCGCTCAAGCCCCTCGACTAGCGGCTGACGATGACCGTAGCCGCGGCGTGGGTGGCGACGTGCTCCGAGACACTGCCCTGCAGCATGCGTCCCAGGGCGCCAAGCCCGCGACTACCGATCACGATCGTGTCGTAGCCGCCCTCCGCAGCTGTCCGTTCGATCGCTCGCGAGGGATCGCCGAATGGCTCATGCAGCTGTGCCTCGATGCCAGCCTCGGCCAGGATTTCCTTCGCGTGGCGCAGCTGCTCCTCGTGGATGGGTCGATCGTCCCACGGGTCCATCGGTGCACGTCCTACACGGATTGGAACCACGCTCACGACGCCGACCGTGGCGTCGAATACCTTTGCGAGTTCGACAGTGGTGGCCAATGCGTTGTCGGCAGAGTCCGTGCCGTCATATGCCACGAGGATCTTCTTCATCTCAGGTCTCCCTTCTCGTGAGGGCTCGCCTGCCGATGCGTCACGCGTGCGAGCCGGCTCAGGATCGAGGATGCAGTTGTCCGGGCCGCCCGAACAGGGCCATCGGACCCTGATCAGCGGTGCAACTGGCAGTAGGGGAGGCAGATGCGGAATCACGTCTCAGCAGCGCACATTCCTTCACTGCGGCGATCGAGGGGGCTCGCCATCAGCCAGCGGCAATCGAGGCAGTCCTCGAGGTGAATCTCGCGACCTTCTTCGTTCGTGTCGGTGGCCGGGCACCAGATACGCCCGTCGACCACCCCGCGTTCGTGGTCGCGGCAGACGATCCAATCGATCTCGAGCATGGCCAATCTCGCTCTCCGTCCGATTTGTGATCGTCCGGAGCATGGCTGATGGTCATCGCCCGCCATAGTGCCGAACGACCCGAAGACAGGAAGGGGACCATCGGACCGCGCCAAGGGGCCAAGCGGCACATGGGCCTCGCGCCCTGCACGCCCAGGATGAGACCGACGGCGAGGCGAGCCGGCGCGACCAGTGAGGCTCATGGCCGCTCCGTCTGAAGGAGAGTTGAAATGGCCATTTCGCTCCGCGCGATGGAGGGGATCGCCGCAGACACCTCGACCATGCGAGCAGCGGTTTTTCACGGCCCAGGCGAAATCAGCGTCGAGAGGGTTCCGCGTCCCCGACCGGGAGCTGGTGAGGCGCTCATCCGCGTCACCCTCACCACGATCTGCGGCACCGACGTTCACATCTTGAAGGGCGAGTATCCGGTGCAGCCGGGCCTGACCATCGGACACGAGCCGGTGGGCATCATCGAGGAGCTGGGTCCCGGCGTCGTTGGCTACCAAGTCGGCGAGAGGGTGCTGGTGGGAGCGATCACCCCGTGCGGCCAGTGTCATGCCTGCCTGAGCGGGAAGCTGAGCCAGTGTGGACACGGCAGCGGCTATCAGGCCATCGGCGGCTGGCGCTTCGGCAACACGATCAACGGCGCCCAGGCCGAATACCTACTGGTGCCGTCGGCGCAGGCCAATCTCGCCAAGATTCCGGACACCCTGACCGATGAGCAGGTCGTGCTCCTCGCGGACATCGCCTCGACTGGCTTCGCAGGGGCGGAGTCCGGCAAGGTGCGAATCGGCGACTCGGTGGTCGTCTTCGCCCAGGGCCCCATCGGCCTCTGCGCCACCGCGGGCGCCAGGCTCATGGGCGCGGCGCTGGTGATCGGGGTTGACGGCGATGCGACGCGCCGAGAGATGTCGCGCCGGATGGGCGCCGACGTGGTGCTGGATCCGTCGACGGTCGATGTACCGGCCGAGGTGATGCGCCTCACAAAGGGCGGCGCTGACGTGGCGATCGAGGCGCTCGGGCTGCAGGAGACCTTCGAGAGCGCACTGCGTTCGATCCGTCCGGGTGGGACGCTGTCGAGCCTGGGCGTCTACTCGGGCAAGCTGCAGATGCCGTACGACGCCTTCGCGGCTGGACTCGGCGATCACACGATCGTGACGAGTCTCTGCCCGGGCGGCAAGGAGCGCATGGAGCGCCTCATGAAGATCGTGGCCTCGGGCCGCTTCGACACGCTGCCGCTGATCACGCACCGCTTCTCGCTCGACGAGATCGGAGAGGCGTACCGCGTCTTCAGCAACCGCCTGGACGGCGTCTTGAAGGTCGCCATCCGCCCGTAACGCCTATCCGGGCCGTTACCATCTGTGGCGGAGGGGTGGCAGAGTGGACGAATGCGGCGGTCTTGAAAACCGCTGAGGTGCAAGCCTCCGTGGGTTCGAATCCCACCCCCTCCGCCACTCCCTGACCCTTCGCCGACCCTTCATCACCGCCCGCCCTCGCGGGAGACCGACCTCACCAGATAGACCAGCCAGCCGCCAGCCAGCGCCAACTCGCTCACGCCAATCAGGGTCATGTAGCCGCCGCCGAAGAGGAACACGACCATGAGTCCCGTGACGATCACGCCAAAAAGCCCGCCGATGACCGCGTTCGCCATGCGCGAGTGGCCATCCTGCCGCGGATTACCCAGCCGCCAGAGCCGCGCCGGGAAGACGTCGGGAAGCACACCGAAGTCCTCCGCAATTGAGGTGATGACCACCCAGTGCAGAACGAGGCAACTGGCTGCGATGAGGAGCGACGGGCCGATGTCGGTCACGAACCAATGCTAATTGGCTACCACCCGAATCGACTGGGAGTGTTGAGCAACGACCCCGAGGTTCTTAGCGGGGTTTCTCAAACAGAGCGTCCATGCGGTTCGCTGCATCGCGCTGAAGAGCAGGGAGGACATGCGTGTACGTCCGCCACTACGCCGATGCTTCCGGGACCTCGTGGTGGAGCCGGCAGCGGGCTTCGTACTTCTCGTCCCCGAGCCCCCCGATCACGATCAGCGGCGAGTCGGCGGGCGCCGGCTGCCCGTCGATGAGCCGCTGTGTCCGGGTCGCCGGCTCTCCGCACACGACGCAGATGGCGGTCAGCTTGGTGACCTGGTCGGCGAGGGCCATCAGCCGGGGCATGGGGCCGAACGGGATGCCACGGAAATCCTGGTCGAGCCCCGTCACGAGCACCTGCTTGCCGGCGTAGGCGAGCCTTCCGACCACGTCTGGCAGCCCCTCGTCGAAGAACTGGCCCTCTTCGATCGCCACGATATCGGCGTCTCCGACCAGCGCCTCGATCTGGCGCGAGTCGTCGACCGCCACGGCGGTGTGCTGCGCGCCGGAGCGCGACACGACGGTGCGGTCCTCGGTGCGCGTGTCCAGCCGGGGCTTGATGAGGACGACCGTGCGGCCCGCGATCGAGAATCGCCGGAGGAGGCGCAGCATCTCGTCGGTCTTGCCGCAGAACATGCAGCCGCAGATCACGTGTACCCAGCCGGCGGTGTAGAACATCGGTCAGTCGCCGACCACGGCGATGCCTTCTTCCGGAAGGCCCAGCTCCGCGGCGAGCGCGCTCCGCATCACGTCGGCGGGCGCGTCCTGCTTGCTGAGCAGCCGGAAGGTTTCGGCCGATGCCGACAGGAACGATGCCTGCCCGTTCGCCACGGTGCCACCGCGCGCCTGGGCATCGACCATCAGCGGGGTGCTGGCGTGGTTGAGGACCAGGTCGAGCACGAAGAGCCCATTGCCGAGCATCTCGGCGGGCAGGGCGCTGGTGCCTTCCTCCGCGCCGATGCCGCTGGCGTTCACCAGCAGCTTGGCGCGACCGAGCTCGACCTCCAGGAAGGTCTCGTGCCAGGGGAGCGCCCGCAGCTCGATCTGCCGCGCGGCTCGCGCGAAGTGGGCGACCACCGCCTCCGCCTTGTGGAGGTGCCGGTTGAAGACCGCGATGCGCTGGAACCCGGAGCCGATGAGGACCGCGACCACCGCCCGCGCTCCGCCGCCCGCCCCCAGCACGACCGCCTGCCGCGGCCGCTTTGTCGCCAGCTTGGGGAGGAGGGCGGCAAGGCTCGCGCGTACGCCGTCGACGTCGGTGTTGTGGCCGCGCAGTCGCGCTCCGTCTCGCACGACGACGTTGGCGGCACCGGTCAGCTTGGCGTCGTCGGAGAGGACATCGACGAGGCCCGCGGTCCGCTCCTTGTGGGGAGCCGCGATCAGGGCGCCGTTGAACGCCTCGCCACGAAGCTCCTCGATCGCCGCCGGCAACTGGTGCGGCTTCCGCTCCCAGCGCTCGATGGTGACGGGCAAATCGGAGGCTTCGAAGGCGGCCCGGAGCACCGCCTCGACGGCGGAATGAGCGAACGACTGACCGATGACGGGGAGGCGCTGCACGGGTGGGCTCTGCCTGACGGGAAGGGCCTTGATGCTATCATCGGCGCCGCTCGCGGAGAGGTCGCATAGTGGCCTAGTGCGGCGGTTTGCTAAACCGTTGAAGGGGGTTTCCTCTTCCGAGGGTTCGAATCCCTCCCTCTCCGCCATCGCCGTCGCGCACGTGCCCGTAGCTCAGTGGATAGAGCGTCAGGTTGCGGACCTGAAGGTCGGAGGTTCGAGTCCTCTCGGGCACGCCACCTTCCTCTGGTGACGGCGCGCACCATGGTGCAGTTCGGTGAGGTATGGACCTCTGGCCAAGCGCCTGCGAGCGGGAGTACTCTCTCGCGCACCACGCCCCGCCGGGGCGGACCCTCGGATAGTCGGGAGAGAATCCTCGATGCATCGGTCCCGCCGCCTCATCGCCCTGCTTGCTGCCATCTCCATGACGGTCGTCGGCGCAGGTCTGGCCACCGCTCATCCATCGGCGGCCCTCAGCCCCGGTACGGAGGTCCTCCCGATCTTCCGCGGTCACGTACAGCCGGCCAACTCCCACAAGCCGGTACGGAACAACAACCTCTCGAGCCACGGCGGCGCGATCCAGAGGACGCCGACTGTCTACATCAGCTGGTGGGGCCCCGAGTGGAGCACCGGCTTCAGCAGCGGCGGGTACACGAGCGCCCAGGCCCAGACCTACAACACCGACTTCTTCAGCAACGTCGGTGGCAGCGCCTGGAACAACGTGGTCAAGCAGTACTGCCAGAACGTGCCTTCCGGGACGCAGAACTGTTCGTCCGTGTCTGGCGCTGTGTACATCACCAACCCGGCGAACCAGTTGGGGAACGTCTGGAACGACAGCACCACTGTGCCCTCCAGCCCGACCCAGACCGATATCTTCAATGCGGCCAAGCGCCTGCAGCAGCACTTCGGATCCCTGGACCCCGAAGCGACCTACCTCGTCTATACGCCGCACGGCAAGTCGATGAACGGGTTCGGCACGCAGTGGTGCGCCTGGCACTCTTCCGGCAGCACCACCGGCGGATCGCTGGCGTACGGATACATCCCATACATGCCCGATGCGGGAGCAAGCTGCGGCATGAACTTCGTCAACAATACGAACAGCACATACGGGAACGGCTACTTCGACGGATTCAGCGTCGTCGCCGGCCACGAGTACTCCGAGGCCGAGACCGATCCATTCCCGAGCAGCGGCTGGGTCGATCGGAACGGAGCGGAGAATGCCGACAAGTGCGCTTGGAGTGCCTCATCGGCCAACATCCATCTTGGGTCGCACGACTATGCCGTGCAGCCAACCTGGAGCAACGCCATCAGCGGTTGTGCGATGACAGCCAGCTAACGGCAAGCAACGATCTGGCAAGCAGGGGCCCTTCGGGGCTCCTCTTGCTATCCGGACCAACGTAAGAATCCAGGGCGAGAAACGCCTAGCGGTGCCATCCAGTGGATGGCACCGCTAGGCTGGTGTCATGCACTTCCGGCACGCTCGCATGACGCGACGGCGGTTCCTGGCCGGGTTCGCGGCCAGCGCCGGCGCACTGGTCCTCGCCGCGTGCAGGATCGAACCGTCGGCGACACCGGGGCCGTCCGTTTCCCCGGTCCCCACAGCTCGGAGTTCCACCCCCGAGCCGACGCCCATGCCGAGCTCGGAGCCTGTGCCCGCCCTCCGCGACCGGATCGCTCAGATGCTCCTCGTCGGGTTCCGTGGGCTCACGGTCGAGGAGGCGGGCGAGGCGGTGGCGGACATCCAGGAGCGGCATCTCGGCGGGATCCTGCTATTCGACAGAGACCAGCCGACCCACAGCGCGGTTCGCAACGTCGAGTCGCCGGCCCAGCTGAAGGCGCTGATCGCTGGACTCCAGGGGCTATCCGCCACCCCGCTCCTGGTCGCGGTCGATGAAGAGGGTGGCCTGGTGGCTCGCCTCGACCAGCGACATGGCTTCCCCCCGACCATCTCGGCGGCAGACCTCGGGGCGCGCGGCGATGCCGCCTTCACCCAGCAGGCGGGGGAACGGGTCGCCGAGACGCTCGCCTCGGTCGGGATCAACCTGAATCTCGCCCCGGTCGTGGATTTGGACGTCAACCCGACCAACCCGATCATCGGTGCCCTGGATCGTTCGTTCTCGGCCGACCCGGCGGTCGTTACAGCGCAGGCCGAGGCGTTCATCGAGGGCCATCGGGGAGTGGGTGTGAAGACCACGCTCAAGCACTTTCCCGGACATGGGAGCTCGACCGGCGACACGCACCTGGGCGTCGTCGACGTCACGTCAACCTGGTCCGAGGTCGAGCTGGAGCCATTCCGCAATGTCGTCAGGGACGGCCTGGCGGACGCGGTACTGACCGCCCACGTCTTCAATGCGACCCTCGACCCGGAGCACCCCGCGACCCTCTCGCAGCCGACCATCACCGGCATCCTCCGCGAGCAGCTCGGGTGGGATGGAGTCGTCATCTCCGACGACATGCAGATGGGCGCGATCAGGGATGCCTACGGCTACGAGGAAGCGATCCGCCTCACCATCGTGGCCGGGGTCGACATCCTGACGATCGCCCAGCAGCAGGTCTACGAGGCCGGCATCGTCGAGCGCACGATCGACCTGATCGAGAGATTCGTGCGGGATGGGACGCTGACCGAGGACCGCATCAACAAGTCCCACACGAGGATCATGGCGCTGAAGGGGCGCTAGTCCTGCAGGTGCGCCTCGAGGAAGTAGAGGTACTTGTCGGCGCACCGGCTGATCTCGGTGAAGAGGTCGGCAGTGTTGGCGTCGCCGAGCTTGTCGGTCGCGTCGATCGCCGCACGAGCTGAGTTGGTGAACGCGGCGAGCCGCTCAGCGACCGCGCGAACGTAGTCCATGCTGTCGGTGATGTCGGCGGGGAACTCCGGCAGGGTGCTGCTCGCTGCCGCCATGCGCACCGTCCCCGTGGCGAAGCCGCCCAGTGCGGTCACGCGCTCGGCGCACAGATCGGCCCAGTTGGCCGCCTCGGCCGCGACCTCGTCGAAGAGCTTGTGCAGCTGCCAGAAGTCAGGGCCCTTGATGTTCCAGTGGGCCTGCTTCGCCTGGCTCCACATGTCGGCGGAATCGGCCAGGTGCTGGTTCAGGATCTTCACCACCTTGGCGCGGTCTGCCGCGGGAATGTCGATGCGCGTCGCGAAGGTGCGCGCGGTCGCTCGTTTGGTTGCCATGGGCTGATCCTGCCCGGCGGCGATTGCGAGGACGCACCCGTGCGCCGTCAACGCCTCTCAGATCCGCGGCAATTGGCCGCGGCCCTCAGGGATCAGCCGCTGCGCTTCGACTCCTTGGCGGAGGCGGCGGAGGCCATGTCGTCGGCGGCCTTGCGGGCGAGGAAGATCGACCGATACGACTCGTCCGACGGGGCGCTGTCCTCGGACCGCACCTGCCACCCGCTGAGCTCGGGGACGTAGACGATCTCGAAGCCCGCGCGCTCCTCGGAGGGATGGTCGCCATGCGCGACCAGGAGGGCCTTGCGGCCGGCCGGCGTGCTGGACGCCCTGATGCAGCGGCTGCAGCGCGACGCGACGAGGCCATGTGGGCAGGTTCGACAGGAGGTGCACTCTTCAGTGCGGAAACCGTGGATGCAGGGTGCCGTCATGGCGTCCTTTGGTGGGGGACCAAGGGTACCACTTCCACGACTCGAGGCAGATCTGGTACCATTTCGAAAACGTGTTCGATAGGCGCTCCGGTCTGCGCCGCGGCTTCAAACCCCGTCCCGATCCCGATCCAACCATTGCCCTGACCGGGCCCCGCCATTGAGCGGGAGGGCCCCGTCAGGAGCTTTCATGTCCTTCTCCACGCTCGGGCTTGCGCCCGGCCTGCTCCGCGCCGTC
>DATJIJ010000114.1:0-7857 GCA_035493355.1 Candidatus Methylomirabilota bacterium | reverse complement strand
GGGGGCGCCGAATCGGGGATCGGCGAGATCCCGGTCGCCGCCTTTGCCGCCATGCGCGCCCTCTCCACCAAGCGCAACGACGCGCCCCAGAAGGCGTCGCGCCCGTTTGACGCCGATCGGGATGGCTTCGTCATGGCAGATGGCGCCGGCGTCCTCGTCCTCGAGGCACTCGACCACGCGCTCGATCGCGGCGCCCGGATCCACGCTGAGCTGGTCGGCTACGCCGCCACCGACGACGCCTCGCACATCACCCTGCCGGCACCCGGCGGCCGCGGAGCCGTCGCCTCGATGAGCCTGGCCATGGCCGATGCCGGCATGACCACGGACGACATCGACTACATCAACGCCCACGGCACCAGCACCGTGCCGAACGACAAGGCGGAGACGGCCGCCATCAAGACCACCTTTGGCGAGCGTGCCTACCAGGTCCCGGTGAGCAGCACGAAGAGCATGACCGGGCACCTGCTCGGCGCAGGCGGTGGGATCGAGGCGATCGCCTGCATCCTCGCGATCGAGAACGGGATCCTGCCGCCCACCATCAACTACGAGAACCCCGACCCGGACTGCGACCTCGACTATGTCCCCAACGTTGCGCGCCAGGTGGCGATCGAGACCGCGATGAGCAACTCGTTCGGCTTCGGCGGCCACAATGCGACGCTCATCTTCAAGCGGTACGTGGCGTGAGTGCGGATGACGCCCAGTCGAAGCAGGTCCTGGCGGCCATCGACCTGCTGGCGCCCGGCTTCGAGTCGAGCGGCCTTGACGAGCTCGAGGTCCAGGCCGGTGAGCTCGTGGTCCGCCTCGTCCGCCCCCAGGCGGCTGCTGTTGCACCCTCGCCAGCGCCCGCCGCTCCAGCCGCCGCAGCAGCCGCAGCGCCGCTCACCCCGTACGGCGATCCCGCGCCGGGGATGCGCTTCGTGACCGCGCCGCTGACCGGGGTCTGGTACGCCTCTCCATCGCCCGGGGCGCGTCCCTACGTGCAGGAGGGGGACGAGATTGGCGCCGGCGCGGTAGTTGGCCTGATCGAGGCAATGAAGCTGTTCAACGAGATCAAGTCGGACGTGGCCGGCAAGGTCGTTCGCGTCCTCGTCGAGCGCGGGACGCTGGTCAAGCGCCAGCAGCCCATCGTCGAGATCGACCCCCGCTGACCGTTCGAAGGAGGAAGGAGGACCGATGGCGCCGAATGCCGTGATCACCGGATGGGGGATGTACGCGCCATCGCGCGTCCTGACCAACGACGACCTCGCCAAGATCGTCGACACCTCCGACGAGTGGATCGTGTCGCGGACCGGCATCCGCGAGCGCCGCATCGCGGCCGATGACGAGAACACCACAGTCCTCAGCGTCCACGCCGCGCGCGATGCGCTGGCGGTCGCCGGCCTCGACCCGACCGAGCTCGACCTCGTCATCGTGGCGACCTGCTCGCCTGATTACCCGCTGCCGGCGACCTCGGTCACGGTGGCCACGGCGCTCGGCGCCACCCACGCCGCAGGCTTCGACCTGCAGGCCGCCTGCTCCGGCTTCCTCTATGGGCTCGCCACGGGGAGCAGCTTCATCCAGAGCGGGATGTACCGGAACGTCCTGGTCATCGGCGTCGAGGTGCTGAGCCGCTTCCTCAACTGGAACGACCGCAATACCTGCGTCCTCTTCGGCGACGGGGCGGGGGCGGTCCTGCTCCAGGCGTCGTCGCAGCCCGGCGGGCTCCTTGGCTTCAACCTCTACAGCGACGGGACCGGATTCGAGGGGATCATCGTGCCGGCAGGCGGCTCGGTCTGCCCTGCGTCGCCGCAGACGAGCGCCGAGGGGAAGCACTTCATCCAGATGGCCGGGCGCGAGGTCTACAAGTACGCCACGCGCCAGCTCGCGGAATCGGCGAGCGCCGCCTTGCGGGATGCCGGGTTGGCCGTCGGCGACGTCGACCAGTTCGTCTTCCACCAGGCCAACCTGCGGATCATCGAGAACGTGCAGCGCCAGCTCGAGATCCCCGATGAGAAGCTCTACATCAACATCGAGAAGTACGGCAATACGAGCGCAGCATCGGTGCCGATGGCGCTGGTCGAGGCGATCGCGGCCGGGCGGGTGAAGCCCGGCGACAGGATCCTGATGGTCGCATTCGGCGCCGGCTACACGGCCGGGGCCGCGGTGGTCGAGTGGACCGCCGACCCGGCGCGAGCCTTCCTGGCTCCCGGCGAGCAGACGCGTCTCGGCAAGCCGCGCATTGCCGAACCCGAGCTGGCGGTCGCCGGCTGATGTACGACCTGACCGGGAAGGTCGCCCTGGTCACCGGCGGTGGCCGTGGCCTCGGCCGAGCCATTGCGCTGGCCCTCGCGCGCCAGGGCGCCGACGTGGCGGTCAACTACCGCAGCAACGCCGAATCGGCGGCCGAGGTGGTCGCCGAGATCAAGGCAATGGGTCGCGGCGCGATCCCGGTCCAGGGTGACACGAGCGCCGGGCGCGAAGCGTGCGAAGCGATCGTGAAGGCCGCCATGGACGAGTTCGGCAAGGTCGACATCCTCGTCAACAACGCCGGCATCACCCGCGACAACCTGATGATGCGGATGGACGAGGAGGAGTGGGAGTCGGTCCTCGAGACCAACCTCTCGGGCCCCTTCTGGATGACCCGCGCCATCGCCAGGCCGATGCTCAAGGCCCGCTCGGGCCGCATCATCAACATGAGCAGCGTCGCCGGCCGGATGGGAAACGTCGGCCAGGCGAACTACGCCAGCGCCAAAGCTGGCCTGATCGGCCTTACCAAGTCGGTGGCCCGTGAACTGGCGAGCCGCGGGATCACATGCAATGCCATCGCGCCGGGGTTGATCGAGACCGAGCTGACCGCCGACATTCCCGCGGCCGCCCGCGAGTTCGTGATCAACAGCACGCCGCTGGGCTACATCGGCTCCGTGGATGACGTTGCCGCCGCAGCGGTCTACTTCGCCTCCGACGAGTCGCGATACGTCACCGGCCAGGTGCTGGGCGTCGACGGCGGCATGATGATGGGGAGCTGACCACCCAGAGTCGTGTAAAGGGAATGCGCGGCTCGCGCGTTCTTCGGTCGTGACCACCCTGGACTTTCCGTCCTTCTACGCCGAGGCCAAGGACATCGTCTTTCGGGCCGTCCTGCTCGCCACGCGGCGCCCGGATCATGCGGAGGACGCGGTGGCGGACGCGTTCCTCCGTGCCTGTGAGCGCTGGGAGACGCTGGCCGGCCACCCGAACCCGACCGCCTGGGTGATCCGCACCGCCATGAATCGTTTCATCAGCGGCTGGCGCATCTGGCGTCGCGAGCAGGCGGAGATGCCGGAGATCGTCTCGCTCGTCCCCGACGAGGCCCGCTCGCTGGACCCCTTCCTGCTGCGCCAGCTGTGGCGCCTCCCGGATCGGCAGCGGCAGGTCGTGGCGCTTCGGGTTTTGGCGGATCTCGATACCCGTTCGACGGCAGCCGCCCTGGGGATCGCCGAGGGCACCGTGGGCGTTCACCTGATGCGCGGGCTCGAGACCCTGCGCCGAGCACTGGCTGGGACCGATTACGAGGAGGTGGCGCGATGACCACGGAACACGACGATCAGGAGCTGTTCGAGCGGATCCGGCGCGCAACCGATCACTTCTCCTTCGAGCGACCGGCTCCGAGCGCACTCGGCCTGCGGCGCGGCGCTCGGGTCGGGCGCTTCGGGTCACTCGTTGCGGCAGCTGCCTTCGGCGCGGCAGTGACGCTGGTTGCGCTCGCGGTCCTCCGCCCGCAGGGGCCGCCGACCGGCTCGCAGTCCCCCTCGCCGAACCCTTCTCGTGGCCCTGTCAGCACGCCGGGCTTGGAATCGCCTGCCCCGCGCGGCACCGAGGTTCCCCTCGATGCGGCCCAGAGGACGTGCCTTTCGCCGCGCCCGGACAGCATCCCGGATGAGTGGCTCGCGAGCGGCGAAACCTTCGCGGACATCAATGCCCACCTTGCCGGCCTGCCGTTGGCCCAGGAGGAACAGCGTTCGCATGCCGGCCTCTTCGTCTTCGCGGATGAGCGGTTCCTCATCCTCTGCGAGATGGGGCGCCGAACCGATGGGCAGGGCGATGTGTCGATCATCGGCGCACTGCGCGAGACCAGCGGCACGCCGATCGGCTACTCCGGAGGAACGAACTTGCCGGCAAGCATCGACGACGCAGGCAACACCTATCTCGCCGACCTGCTGATGTACGGTCCGGCGGCCGCCAATGTCACGCGAGTCGAGGTGCTTCTCGAGGATGGCTCGGCCGTCGAGGCCAGCCTGGGAGGCGGCGTATGGGTCGGCTGGTGGAATCGGTCAATCTCGGCGGTCGGCGTGCGAGCCACGCTCGACGACGGGACGACCTTCCTGCTCGACGCAACGATGAAGGCGACCGTCCTCTCCCCTGAGGGGACCGGCGCGCCCGCGAGGTCTGAGGCGCCGGCCGCCAATTGACGGCGCCCCCGCGGGCACGCCCGGTGCCGGATCTCTAGGATGGACGACATCACCAACAAATCCGCCCGTCGAGAGGAGATCCGATGATCACCCTGCGCGCGCTGCTGCGCCCCTCCCGCATCGTGGATGCCCATTGCGACATCCCCTGCGGCATCTACGACCCTGAGCAGGCCCGGATCGAGGCCGAGTCCTGCCTCCGCATCATCGAGAAGCACGACGCCAGCGACGACAAGCTCTTCCGTGCTCGCTGCGTCCACGTCAAGGAGGAGCGCGCCGAGCTGGTCAAGCATCACCTCGACGTGCTCTGGCACGACTACTTCAAGCCCGAGCACCTCGAGAAGCATCCGGGCATCCACGACACCTTCTGGCGCGCGGCAAAGCAGGCCAGCAAGGTCAAGCAATCGATGGATGCGGCAGCCGCCAAGGAGCTGCTGCTCATGATCGACTCGGTCGACGAGATGTGGAAGGCAACCGGCGGCCCGGAGAAGACGCGCGTCAGCGGACGCCCCTCCTAGCCCGGTGGCCCGCCGGCGAATCCTGGGCGGGCCATTCTTCCTGATGCTCGGCATGGCGGCCGGGATCTCCGTGGGACGCCGATGGCTCGACGTGGTCGAGGTCCGCGGCGGCTCGATGGCGCCGTCGCTGCTTCCCGGTGACCGGCTGCTGGTGGAGTCGCACACCTACCAGGGCCGTCAGCCACGCCCCGGGGAGGTCGTCCTGGCGGCGGATCCCCGTGAGCCCGAGCGCGAGCTCATCAAGCGGGTCGCCTCGGTGGACTCGGCGGCCGCCGCGGCTGAGCTGCGGGGCGATGCGCCGGCCGCGAGCACCGACTCGCGCGAGTTCGGCGCCGTGCCCCTGTCGGAGATCCGGTGGCGGGCCGTCTTCCGCTACTGGCCGCCGCAGCGCGCCGGACGTCTCGCCGAGGTCGACTAGCCCCTCAGGCGGGCACGCACAGCGCGGCGATCCCGCTCACGCAGCCATCGCGATCAGCGGGCAGGAGGTCCACCCGTTCGCCCGCCTCGGCCTGGATGAGCCACTCGGTGCCCGGAACCGGCCGCACCGCGATGCGCGCTTCCGGGGCCCGCTCGCGCAGGAAGGCGACCACCGGACCCAGCCCGGCGTCGCCGTACTCGACCCTGATCGCGCCGGTGTCCACCAGCACGAGGTCAGGGCGCCGGAGCACGACCGCCTGATGCAGCCGCGCGGCGTCGTTGTAGAAGAAGGCGAGCGCGCCGTTCAGGCGTCCCTCCACGGCATCGGCCAGTTCGTGGTCGCGGGTGAGGCAGTACACGAGCAGGTCGTGTGCGTGGCCGCTCTCATCCATCCCGCCAAGACTATCACCGGCCATGGATGGGCCCGACGGATCACCGGCGCTACAATTCCGTGCTCATGGCCACCTCAACACCGGCGAAGCGACGCGCGGACCGCGACCTGAGCGCTCCGCGCCACCAGGCGCTCGGCAGCCTCCTCGGACGCGTCTGGGCGGTCGACCAGGTGGGGGTCGAGGAGCGCGCTGCCTCGCTCGCCAAGCGCAGCATCAAGCGCGAGTCGAAGCTGTGGGCGCTTGACCTGGCGATCCGGATGGTGGACCTGACCACGCTCGAGGGGAAGGACACCCCCGGCAAGATCCGCGCGCTGGCCGGCAAGGCACGCCGCCCCGATCCCAGCGATCCAACGATCCCCAGCGTCGCCGCGCTGTGCGTCTACCCGAACATGATCGCGGCCGCTCGCGCGGCCCTCGATGGATCGAGCGTGAAGGTCGCCTCGGTCTCGACCTACTTCCCGTCGGGTCAGGCACCGCTCGAGGTGAAGCTCGAGGACGTCCGCCAGGCCGTCGCGGCCGGGGCCGATGAGATCGACATGGTGATCGACCGCGGCGCCTTCCTGGCCGGGGAGTACGCCCGGGTCTTCGACGAGATCGTGGCCGTCAAGGCGGCCTGCGGCGACCATCACCTGAAGGTGATCCTCGAGACCGGCGAGCTCGAGACGTACGACAACGTGCGGCGCGCATCGGTCCTGGCCATGGCCGCCGGGGCGGACTTCATCAAGACCTCTACAGGCAAGGTGCAGCCGTCGGCGACCCTGCCGGTGACGCTCGTGATGCTCGAGGCGATCCGCGACTTCTACTCGCAGACCGGGCGCGCGGTGGGGATGAAGCCGGCTGGCGGCATCAGGACCGCGAAGGAGGCGATCTCCTATCTGACGGTCCTGTACGAGACCCTTGGACCGGACTGGATGACCCCCGATCGCTTCCGGTTCGGCGCCTCGACCCTCCTCAACGACCTGCTCATGCAGATTCGCAAGGAGCGCACCGGTCGATACAGCGGAGGCGACTATTTCACCCTCGACTGAGCCGATGGTCGAGGTCAGCCCGGGCACGATCGTCGTCTTCAGCGACATCGGCTGTCCGTGGGCCCACGTCGCGGTGTGGCGGCTGCACGACGCCCGCCGCCGGCTTGGTCTCGAGGGCAGCGTGGCCTTCGACCATCGCGTCTTCCCGCTCGAGCTGTTCAACTCGCAACCGACCCCGCGCGACGAGCTGGCGGTCGAGTGGGAGGCCTGCGCAGCACTGGCGCCCCGCGCCGGCTGGCAGGCATGGAGTGCCGCGGACTGGGCCTGGCCGGCCACGATGCTGCCGCCGATGGAGGCGGTGCAGGCGGCCAAGGAGCAGGGCCTGGCCGCGTCGGAGCAGCTCGACCGCGGGCTGCGCCGTGCATTCTGGGGTGAGAGCCGCTGCGTGAGCCTCCGGCACGTGATCCTCGAGGTTGCCGCCGAATGCGAGGGGATCGACCTCGAGCGCCTGGCCGATGCGATCGACTCGGGGCGGGCCCGCCACCTCCTCTTCGAGCAGTACGAGGTCGCGCGGACCGACGCCGTGAACGGCTCGCCCCATCTCTTCGTGGCCGACGGCACGAACGTCGAAAACCCGGGGATCGAGGCGACCTTCGAGCAGGGGAGCGACGGCTACTGGCGACCGACCGTCACCGGCGACGACCCATCCGTCTATGACGACCTCCTGCGACGCGCAGCCACGGGCGCCTGACACCTCACGGATCGATGCCCCGGACCGTTTCACCAACCGTGCACCTGCCTCCGTTTCAGCGGCTGGTCGACGACCACGCCGCGGAGCTGCATCGGTTCCTCGTGGCATCGGTCGGTTCGATCGATGCGCAGGACTGCCTGCAGGAGACGTTCCTCTCGGCGCTGCGGGCGTACCCGAGGCTGCGTCACGCCGGCAACCTGCGGGCCTGGCTCTACACCATCGCCCAGCGCAAGGCGACGGACGCCGTTCGCTCACGCATCCGGCATCGGGCCGGAGACATCGAGGCGGTCGCCGAGGGACGGCTGGCGGGGGAGCCGCACCCCGTGCCGGATGACGGCCTGTGGCGGTCGGTGCGAGAGCTGCCGGCGAAGCAGCGGGCAGCGGTGG
>DATJIJ010000113.1:0-4277 GCA_035493355.1 Candidatus Methylomirabilota bacterium | reverse complement strand
CGGTCTGGTACGATGCACCGCGAAAAGTGGAAAGAAAAGTGGAGGAATACGTGCCGCTCGCTGGAGACACGAAGAGCGCGATCATGGACGACTACGCCACACACGATGGCGACACCGGATCCCCCGAGGTGCAGATCGCGCTGCTCACCGAGCGCATCAAGTCGCTGACCGAGCATCTGCGCACCTACCAGAACGACAACCATTCGCGCCGCGGGCTGCTCAAGCTCGTCGGTCAGCGCCGCAGGCTGCTGGCCTACCTCGTCCGCAACGACGTGGATCGCTACCGCGCGGTGATCGGTCGACTGGGGCTGCGCCGCTAATCACGCACTCGCAACGCCCCGGGAGTCACATCGACCCGGGCTCGCCTGCATCCGGCCCAGCATCCCGGCCGGACCCATGGATGCCATCGGCATCCGCCCACCATCAGCCATCGGCGCCTGCAACGGCAGCCGCCCGCCGCCTCGATCCGATCGAGGTTCGTGTGCGGGCCGAGCGCCGGAACGCAAGGCATCACCAAGACATCTGGAGGAATCAGTGGCAATCAAAGTAGAGGCCGAAATCGGCGGCCAGCCCTTCTCGCTCGAGGCGGGCAAGCTCGCCGAGCAGGCCGACGGCGCCGTGCTCGTCCGGTATGGCGACACGGTGCTCCTGGCCACGGCGGTCTCCGCCGAGCCACGCGAGGGGATCGACTTCTTCCCCATGACGGTGGACTACGAGGAGCGCATGTACGCCGCAGGGAAGATCCCCGGCGGCTTCATCAAGCGCGAGTCGCGCCCATCTGAGGCAGCCATCCTGGCGATGCGCCTCACCGACCGTCCCATCCGGCCCCTCTTCCCGAAGGGCTACAAGCAGGACGTGCAGATCGTGCTGACGGTCCTCTCGACCGACCAGGAGAACGATCCCGACATCCTCGCCATCAACGGCGCGTCGGCCGCGCTCTCGATCAGCAGCATCCCGTTCATGGGCCCCGTCGGGGCCGTCCGGGTCGGCTACATCGACGGCAAGTTCGTGACGAACCCCACCAACACCCAGCTCGATGAGAGCCAGCTCGACCTCGTCGTGGCCGGCACCCGCGAGGCGGTGATGATGGTCGAGGCAGGGGCCAAGATCCTCTCCGAGACGGTCATGGCCGATGCCATCGAGTACGCCCACAAGGAGCTGCAGCACTCCATCGACCTGCAGGAGAAGCTCGTCGCCACCGCCGGCAAGCCGAAGAAGATCCCGTTCCTCGGCCCCAAGGCCGACTCGATCGTCAAGCTCGGCAAGGCACTCGCCGACGGCAAGGGCGAGTTCGTCGTCTTCGACCTCGAGACGACAGCCATGAAGCCCGAGAATGGCTACATCGTCGACCTCGCGGCTCTCCGCGTGAAGGGCGGCAAGGTGGTCGACCGCTTCGAGTCCCTGGTGAATCCGGGGCGCGCGATCGTGGGTCACCAGATCCACGGCCTGAGCGACGGCGACGTCGACAAGGCGCCGACCGCGGCCGAGGTGCTCACCAAGTTCGCCGCATGGGTCGGCGACGCGCCGGTGGTCGCCCACAACGTCGGGTTCGACCTGCCGTTCGTCCTCCGCCACATGCCGCACGAGGCGGGCTGGCAGCCGACCGCGGTCTACGACACGCTCGAGCTCGCCTACCAGCTCTATCCCGATGCGGGCAGCTACAAGCTGGGCGACCTGGTTCGGTTCGTCTTCGGACGTGACCACGGTGCGGCGCACCGCGCCATGCCCGACGCCGAGGCGGCCGCGGAGCTGTTCATCGACCTGACCAGCGGCCTGCCGGAGCGGCTCGAGGCAATCCGCAACGACATCGCCGCCGAGATCCGCCGCAGCAAGACCGACTACAACCGCGCCGAGCAGGGCGATCGGATGGAGGACATCCGCCGCCAGCACGGCATCGGCTCGGGGCTGATGGACGTCCTCACCAAGGCCACCTCGCGGGAGCTGGTGCTCTCGGAGAACATCCGCATCGACGGCCGCGACACGACCACCATTCGACCGATCAGCGTCGAGGTCGGAATCCTGCCGCGCACCCACGGTTCGGGCCTCTTCCAGCGGGGACAGACCCAGGCCCTCACCATCGCCACCCTCGGACCGTCGTCCGACGTGCAGCGACTCGACACGATCTCCCCGGAGACCGAGAAGCGCTACATGCACCACTACAACTTCCCGCCCTACTCGGTGGGCGAGGCACGGCCGATGCGTGGGCCGGGCCGTCGTGAGATCGGCCACGGGGCGCTCGCCGAGCGAGCCCTCCTGCCGGTCCTGCCGTCCGCCGCCGAATTCCCGTACGCCATGCGGGTGGTCAGCGAGGTCGTCTCCTCGAACGGCTCCACCTCCATGGCCAGCACCTGTGGCTCGACCCTGGCGCTGATGGATGCCGGCGTGCCGATCAAGGCCCCCGTCGCGGGCGCGGCGATGGGCCTCATCTCAGACGCCGCCACCGGCCGGCACGCGGTGCTGACCGATATCAGCGGCAAGGAAGACGCCTACGGCGACATGGACTTCAAGGTGGCCGGGACCGCCGAGGGCGTGACCGCGCTGCAGATGGACATCAAGGTCGGCGGCATCCCGATGTCGGTGATGCGCGACGCCCTGGAGCAGGCCCGCGTGGCCCGGCTCTTCATCCTCGACAAGATGACCGCTGTCATCAGCGCCAGCCGCAGTGAGCTGTCGCCGTATGCGCCACGGATCACGACCATCAAGATCCCGATCGACAAGATCCGCGACGTGATCGGCTCCGGCGGCAAGGTGATCCGCCAGATCGTCGCCGAGACCGGGACCCAGATCAACGTCGAGGACGACGGCACCATCCAGATCGCCTCGGTCTCGCAGGAGAACGCCAAGAAGGCGATCGCCTGGATCGAGGGCCTGACCAAGGACGTCGAGGTCGGCAAGGAGTACCTGGGCAAGGTGACCCGGATCATGAACTTCGGCGCCTTCGTCGAGATCATGCCCGGCAAGGAGGGGCTGGTGCACATCAGCCAGCTCGCCGACTACCGGGTCGCCCGGGTCGAGGACGTGGTCGCCATCGGTGACGAGCTGATGGTGGTCGTGACCGAGATCGATCGGATGGGCCGCGTCAACCTGAGCCGCCGGGCGGCGATGGAGCGGCACATGGCCAAGGCAGGCGTCAGCGAAGAGTCCTGACGCCGATGGGGGCCGAGCTGCTGGCAGCCGTCGCGGCCGAGGTCGCCGGCTGCACGCTCTGCCCCCTTCATCGCGGTCGCACGCTGACGGTCCCCGGCGAGGGGAATCCGCTGAGCGACGTCCTCCTGGTGGGGGAGGGGCCGGGCGCCCGCGAGGACGCCACCGGCCGCCCGTTCGTCGGTCCCGCGGGACAGCTCCTCGATGATCTGCTCCAGTCGGTCGGCTGGGCACGGGAGCACGTCTTCATCGCCAACGTGGTGAAGTGCCGGCCGCCGGGGAACCGCGACCCGGAGCCCGACGAGATCAGCTCCTGCCGCCCCTATCTCGACCGCCAGGAGGCGGCGCTCGATCCGGCCGTGATCGTCACCCTCGGGCGCCATTCCCTGCGCCGATACCTCCCCGATGCCCGCATCGGGGAGGTGCACGGCCGACTGCGCCGATCGGGCGGCCGCTTCGTTTTCCCGATGTACCATCCTGCTGCGGCGCTGCACCAGTCCTCGCTGCGGGAGACGCTCTTCGCAGACATGCGGGGATTGCCTGCCGCGCTGCTGACCGCTCGCGAGGCGATCGAAGCCGAGCGGACGGAATCGGACCCGGCGATCTCGCCCGACCCGGCGCCACCGACGCCGACGGCCGAGACCGACGACGCCGAACAGATGACCCTCTTCTAGGAGCACCATGCCAGACACCCTTCGCATCATTCCGCTCGGCGGCGTGGGCGAGGTGGGCAAGAACATCACCGTCATCGAGGCGGCCGGGGAGATCCTGGTCGTCGACTGCGGACTTGCCTTCCCCGAGCAGGAGATGCTCGGGATCGACCTCGTCATCCCCGACGTGACCTACCTCCGCGAGAACAAGGATCGCGTCAAGGCGATCCTGCTGACTCACGGCCACGAGGACCACACCGGCGGCCTGCCGTACGTCCTGCCGCAGATCCCCGGCACCCCCATCTATACGAGCAAGCTGACCGCTGGCCTCGTCAACGGCAAGCTCAAGGAGCACAAGCTCCTCGGCCAGACCACCCTCAACGTGGTGGAGCCGGCGGTCGAGTTCCGGGTCGGGACCTTCGCGGTCACCCCGTTCCGCGTCAACCACTCGATCCCCGACGGGATGGGCTTCGCGATCCGGAC
>DATJIJ010000112.1:0-12101 GCA_035493355.1 Candidatus Methylomirabilota bacterium | reverse complement strand
GAGAAGCCGGTGAGACGCCGGCACAGTCCCGCTACTGTATCCGCCCCGCTGCCGCCGCCAGGCGCGCGAGGACGGGAGTCAGGTCGCCAGCCCGCACGCGATGTCCAGCCCCCTCGTGTGAAAGGGAACGGCATCACCATGACTCCCCGTCTTCGTCTCCCGCCCACCCTCGTCTTTCTGGTTGCCCTGCTCCTTGCTGCCTGCGCGCCTGCCGGGAGCAACAGCCCAAGCGCGACCACGCTGCCATCTGCCAGCAGCGTCCCCAGCCTTTCGGCACGCAGCGCGTACCCCCTCACTGTGACCGATGATGCCGGCCGAGAGGTCACGATCAGTGCGGCCCCCACCCGTATCGTCAGCCTGGCACCTTCGAACACGGAGATCGCGTGTGCGCTCGACGCGTGCAACGACCTCGTCGGGGTCACCGACTTCGACGACTACCCGGCGCAGGTCGCCGATGTCGCCGACGTCGTCATCGGGGCGGTGGTCGACGTGGAGAAGGTCGTTGCAGCCGATCCAGACCTGATCCTGGCGGCGGGCAACGAGCTCACCCCTACCAGCGTCATCGACCAGCTCACCGATCTTGGCTACCCGGTGCTCGCGCTCTACCCGCGCGACCTGCAGGGGGTGTATGACGACATCTCGCTCGTCGGGGAGGCGATCGACGCGCGGGGGACCGCTGAGGAGCTGGTGACGAGCCTCCAGGCGCGCGAGGATGCGGTCGTCACGGCGGTGGCGGGCGCCGAGCGGCCGCGGACCTTCTACGAGGTCGGCGTCTTCGAGGGGAGCATCTACACCGCGGGCAAGGACTCCTTCCTCGCCTCGCTCATCTCGCTCGCCGGCGGAGAACCGATCGTCGGCGACGCGGCATCGACTGCCATCCAGCTCGAGGACCTCATCAGCGCCGATCCGGAGCTGATCCTGCTGGGCGACGCCAGCTACGACCCCACCATCACGATCGAGAGCATCGGCGCGAGGTCCGGCTGGGGCGACATGACCGCGGTGCAGGACGGCCACATCGTCGTCGTCACCGACGACGTGGTGATCACGCGCCCCGGCCCCCGGATCCTTGATGGCCTCGAAGCGCTGGCCAGGGCGATCCACCCGGAGGTCTTTCCGTAGCCCGATGCGCGCCACCGCCACCGCTCCCGCTGCGACCCGCCCGATCTCGATCGGTCCGTCCCTGACCCGCGTGACGGTCGTGCTCGGCGGTGGCGCGATCCTGCTGCTGAGCGCGATGGTGGTGGCGGTGGCGATCGGGTCGGTTGGAGTCGGACTGGGGGACACCGTCGCGATCCTCGGCCATCGGCTGCTCGGCCTGCCACTGGCCCGCACGATCGCTGCTGGCGCCGAGTCGATCATCTTCGACGTCCGCCTGCCACGGGTGCTGACGGCGATGCTGGTTGGTGGCGGCCTGGCCGTGGCCGGAACCGTCTTCCAGGCGCTGCTTCGCAACCCGATGGCCGACCCGTACATCATCGGGACCGCCGCGGGCGCGTCGCTCGGTGCGATCGCCGGCCTGATGGCGCCGATCCTCGTCCCAGCCCTCGCCATCGGCGTCGGCAGCAGCTGGCTGGGGCTTGGCCTCGTGCAGGTGCTGGCCTTCGGCGGGGGGCTCGCCACCGTCCTCCTCGTCTACGCCGTCTCGCGCGCCAACGGCCGAGTTCCGGTCGTGACCCTCCTGCTCACCGGGTATGCGGTCTCGTCCGTGCTGGCCGCCGGCGTGGCCCTGCTGATGTTCTTCTCCGGGCAGCACCTGGGAGCCATCTTCGGGTGGCTGATGGGCTCGCTGGCGGCGGCCAAGTGGGTCAACCTGGCGTTCGCCGCGCCGCTGCTGGTGATCAGCTCGGCGCTCCTCATCGTCCGCTGGCGCGGCCTCAACCTCCTCCTCCTCGGCGACGGGCCGGCAGCTCACCTGGGGATCGACGTGGAACGCGAGAAGCTGGTACTGACGATGCTCGCGACGCTGGCAACCTCGACGGTCGTCGCCATCTCGGGCACGATCGGGTTCGTCGGGCTGGTTGTGCCGCACGTGCTGCGCCTGGCAATCGGGCCCGACCATCGACTGCTCCTGCCGGCCAGCGTGCTCTACGGCGCAACCCTGCTGGCCTTCGCCGACCTTGGAGCGCGCCTCGCCGGCGGGATCCCCGTCGGGATCGTGACCGCGCTCATCGGTGCGCCCTTCTTCATCTGGCTCCTGCGGCGATCGCGGACGGTGCGGGTGGTGGTCACTCCATGACGCTCGCAGTCGCAGCCGGCGAGCTCGCGGCGGTATCCGGTGTCGCCTTCGGCTACCCGCTGCCCGATGGACGGCGCCGCGATGTCCTGCGCTCGGTTGATCTGACGCTCGCCCGCGGCGACCTCGTCGCGCTGGTCGGCACGAACGGCAGCGGCAAGACGACGCTCCTGCGACTGCTGACGGGGATCCTTCAACCCGATGCCGGGACCGTCTCCTTCGAAAGGCGACCGCTTGCCGAGTGGCGCAGGCCGGAGCTCGCGCGTCGCGTGGCCGTCCTGCCGCAGCAGCTCGACCTGCCGGTCGGGTTCCGGGTGGCGGAGCTGGTCGAGATGGGCCGTGCGCCCCATGCCCGCCGCCTCTTCGCCTCGACCGAGGCCGATGCGCGCGCGGTCTCTCGTGCCCTTGCTGACGCCGGCGCCCTCGAGCTGGCGGATCGGTATGCGGAGGAGCTCTCCGGCGGGGAGCGTCAACGGCTGCTGGTGGCGATGGCCCTCGCCCAGGAGCCGGACCTCCTCCTGCTCGACGAGCCAACCCTGCACCTCGACCTGGCCCACCAGGTCGCCCTGCTGGCGGCGATCCGGCACCTCCGCGACCAGCGCGGCCTGACCGTCCTGGCGGTGCTCCACGACCTCAACCTGGCGGCCGCGTTCGCGCCGCGCGTCGCGGTCCTGGATGACGGTCGAATCGTGGCCGACGGGCCCCCCGCCGAGGTGCTAACTCCGGACCTCGTGCAACGCGTCTTTGGCGTGGCGGTTGACGAGGCGCGGACCGCTGACGGGCGCCGGCACTTCGCCCTGCGCGAGGTCTAGGCGGGCCGGCCTTCCTCGTCTTCGTCCACCGTGATGTCGACCTGCTCCTCGCCGTCGGCCCGCACGCTCTTGTGGACGTGGATGTGCGGATGCGTCTCGTCCGATACCTGGGCCTTGGCGACCCTGACCATCGTTCCCTCGTCGACGTCTTCCAGTCGCTCGGCCTCGGGCAGGGCGGCGTTCGGCAGCTCACTCCAGAGGGCAAGGTTCAGGAAGACGTTCAGCACCGCAATCACCGGGATGCCGAATAGCGCTCCCCAGACGCCGGCGACCTGGGCGCCGACCAGGAGGCCGACGAGCACGAGGATCGGGTGCATCCCCAGGGCGCCCTGCATGAGTCGCGGCTGGAGCCAGTTGACGAGGACCGTCTGGACGCCGACCAGGATGACCGTCGAGAAGATGAAGGTGTCGGGTGTGTAGATCCAGGCCGCCGCGATCGGCGGAATGAGCGCCAGCGGCGGGCCGAAGAACGGAATCACCATCGCCAGCGCCGAGAGGGTGCCCACCAGGAAGAGGTACGGGATCCCAAAGATGATGCCGACGACGGCAACCAGGATGGCCTGGATGACGGCCAGCACGAGCTGCGCGCGCAGGAAGCCTCCGAACGCACGCGCCACGCTGCTCTCCAGGATCTGCATCTCGTCCGAGTACCTGCGCGGCACGGCGCGGTTGAGCTTGGCGAGGATCTTCTCGCTGTCGATGACCATGTAGAGCGACAGGATCAGGATCAGGAAGAGCGCGCCAAGCGTCGCAAGAGTGGCTCCGGCGATCTCCTGGGCCTGGTCGAAGATAGCGTTGGTCAGGATCCCGACCTGCGACTGTGCCTTGTGGAAGAGATCCACCAGGTCAACGCCGATGCGATCCAGGCCCAGCGTGGACTGGTAGCCGGCGAGGGTCGACTCGATCCTGACCGCCGTCTCCGGGAAGTCCTTCCCAGCCTGTGCCAGCTGCTGCGTGATCGCCGCCCCAGTGGTAAAGAGCGCAAACCCAAGCACGGCGAGCGCGAACAGGTAGGCCACGCCAACCGCAATCCCGCGCGAGATGTGCTGGTTCTCGAAGAACCGGACGACCGGCGACATCACGAAGGCGAGGAGCCAGGCCAGGAAGAGGATCAGCAGGATCTGGCTGAACCCACCGAGGAAGCCGATCCCGATCTGGATCAACAGCACCGCGAAGTAGGCCGATCCGAGGATGAGGAACGCCAGCAGCCAGCGCCGCTCGCGTGGCCCGATGCCGGTCGAGGTCGGCTCGGTCATGACGGCACTCCGACAGGGCGCCCGATGCCGGTGGCGGCGCGCACCTCGGCCATGGTGACCTCCAGGATCGGCCGGACCTTGGCCGCGCCCGCGGCCAGCACCCGTTCGACGTGGCCGGGGTCGGCGGCGAGCTCCAGGCGGCGCTCCCGCATGGGGCGGAAGCGCTCGATTATCCGCTCGGCCAGCAGCTGCTTCGTCTCGACGCACCCCGTGCGGGCGGTCCGCTCGCCGTCCTGGATCTGGATGTAGTCCTCGCCGAAGAACCGATGCAGCTGGCACACGTTGCAGATCTCCGGGCGCCCCGGATCGGTGCGCTTGATGCGCTGCGGGTCGGTGACCATCTTCTGCACGATGCGGCGGATCTCGTCGGGCTCGGCGAAGATCGGGATGGTGTTGCCAGCCGACTTGCTCATCTTGCGAACGCCATCGGTCCCGAGCACGACGGGGGCATCGGTGAAGACGGCCTGCGGCTCGGGGAAGATCGGTCCGTAGCGGCGGTTGAAGGCGCGCACGATCTCGCGCGACAGCTCCAGGTGAGCGGCCTGGTCCTTGCCGATCGGCACCCGGCTGGCCTTGTAGATCACGATGTCCGCTGCCTGCAGGACCGGGTAGTCCAGCAGGCCCATGCTGTTTTCGACCCCCTCGTCCTTCTTCTCCTTGTAGGTCGGCGTGCGCTCGACCCAGGACACCGGTGCCACGGTGTTGAAGATCCACGCCAGCTCCGCGTGCTCGGGAAAGTCCGACTGGCGGATAAGGGCGCAACGGTCGGGATCGAGGCCCACCGCCAGAAGGTCAAGCACCATCTCGTGGGTCAGCTCCCGCATCTTCGCGCCGTCGTGGACGGTGGTCATGGCGTGGTAGTCGACGATCGCGTAGATCGCCTCGAACTGGTCCTGGAGAGCGACATAGTTCGCCTGCGCGCCGAGGTAGTTGCCCAGGTGCGAGGCTCCGGACGGCTGGATTCCGCTGAAGACGCGCTCGCGGACGGTGGTCTCGCTCATCGGCGGCGAGTGTACCGTGCGGGGCTCCCGAAAAGGCCGCACCGAGGCGGTCGCTCGACCTCGGGCGGCATAATGCTGCCCATGACCGACCCACTCGACTGGTCGCGCGCCGCCGATCCCGTACGCGGAATCGGCCATGCCGTCGAGTTCCACGCCGAGATCGCCTCGACCAACGACCGCGCGCGGGAGGCCCTCGGCGAGCCCGGCGGCGAGGGGCTTGCGGTCGTCGCCGACCTCCAGACGGCGGGCCGCGGCCGCCGCGGCAGGACATGGATCTCCCCCTCCGGCGCGAACCTCCTCGTCAGCGTCGCCTGGCGACCCCAGGTCGCCCCGCGCATGGCCGGGCTGCTTGGGGTTGCCGCAGCGCTCGCAGTGCGCGACGCCTGCGCCTCGCTGGTTCCGGACGCGGGCCTGTCGATCCGCTGGCCGAACGACGTCGTCGATCGCGCTGGCCGCAAGGTGGCTGGGCTGCTGGTCGAGACCGCTCTTGAGGACGGGGAGCTGGCCGAGGCGGTGGTCGGGATGGGCGTCAACGTCAACTGGCCCGAGGCCGAGATGCCGGAGGAGATTCGACCGAACGCGACCTCCCTCCAGGCGCTGGCGGGCATGCCGCTCGACCGGGTCGAGCTGCTCGAACGGCTCCTGACCGCCCTCGATGCGGAAGCCCGCGCGCTCGAGCGCGGCGAAAGCCCCGTCCCGCGCCTTCGCGAAGCCTCGTGGCTCGAAGGGCGAAGCGTCGAGGTGGACACCGGTGCCGCCACGATCAGCGGCCGGGTGGCAGGCTTCGCCGACGACGGGTCGCTCTTCCTCGACACCGATGCCGGGCGGGTAGCGCTGAGCGTCGGAGAGGTGGCGCGGGTGCACGCGGCGCCACCGGCGGGCGTGCCCGAATGATCGACCCGCTCCGCCAACGCGATCCTGCAATCCCGCCCGGTGACCCCGACCGAGAGGATGTGCTGGCGGCCCAGGCAAGCAGCGCCGCCTTCGACGTCCTCTATCGCCGCTACCTCGACCGCGTCTACGGGTACGCCTTCTACCAGCTGCGAGACCACCATGACGCGGAGGACGCCACCGAGCGCACCTTCCTCTCCGCCCTGCACGCGCTGCCGGAGTTCCGCCACGAGGGGGCCACCTTCCGCGCCTGGCTCTTCCGGATCGCCCACAACACGATCATCAACGCCCGGCGCAGCCGGATCCGCCGCCGCACCGAGCCGCTTCCCGATGGGCTCGATCGTGCCGCGCCGAACGCCGATCCCGCCTCGCTGGTCCTGGAGGCAGACGAGACGCGCCGTGTGCTGCGCGCCGTCGCAGAGCTCCCGGACGATCGCCGCGAGGTGGTGCTGCTGCGCTTCGTGGATGGCCTCAGCTCGCGTGAGATCGGGCAGGTGATGGACCGATCCGAGGGCGCGGCGCGCGTCCTCCTGCATCGCGCGCTGCGCGACCTGGCGGCTCGCCTGTAACAAAGGCCCTCTCGCGGTGTTGGCTAGGATGGAGAACGCCCGCACCGCCCGAGGAGACGCAACCTGTCAACGCGCACGCCCGCCGAACGCCTCGATGAGGCCGTCGATCGCCTCTTGACCGGACGCCAGCTCGCCGTGGGGCCAGAGCTCGCGCCGCTGGTCGATGCCGCATCGGTGGTGCGCTCCGCGCTTGGCCCGCTGCCGGCTGGCTCGCGCTTCGAGGCCCGCCTCGCATCGCGGTTGGCCAGCCACGGCCCCGTCGGTGACCTGGTGGCTGCGATCAGCGACGCGACGCGCCGCGAGCTGCGCCACCCTGGGCGCATCCTCCTCACCGGCGCCGTCTCGTCCGCCGCCGTGGGCGTTGGGGTCACCCTGCTCGCCCTGCGCCGCGGCGCCCGTCGTCACGCCGCGGCCGGCCACCAGCCGGCGCACCGGTAGGCACCGATGCAGATCAAGCTTCCCTTCTCCCGCCGTCGCGAGGTAACGCCCGAGACCTGGACGGTGTGCCCCAGCTGCGAGTCGCAGATCTTCAACCGCCAGCTGGAGCGCAACCTGCGGGTCTGCCCCACCTGCGGACACCATTTTCGGATGGGGATCGGGCAGCGGATCGAGCTTCTCCTCGATGACGGCAGCTTCGTCGAGCACGACGCCGGGCTCGAGTCAGGCGACCCCCTTGGCTTCCACGACCAGAAGCCGTACGTGGACCGGCTCGAGGCGTCGCGCATCAAGACCGGGCTCCGCGAGGCCGCCGTCTGGGGGATCGGCACGATCGACGGTCAGCGGGTGGCGATCGGCCTCTTCGACTTCCATTTCATGGGCGGCAGCATGGGGAGCGTCGTCGGCGAGAAGCTGGCCCGCTGCTTCGAGACCGCCCTCGCCGAGCGGATCCCGGCGATCGTGGTCAGCGCTTCCGGCGGGGCGCGAATGCAGGAGGGCACCCTCTCGCTCCTCCAGCTGGCAAAGACGACCGCTCCGCTGACCCGCCTCGACGCGGCCGGCATCCCGTTCTTCAGCATCCTCACCGACCCGACCACGGGCGGCGTGCTGGCGAGCTTCGCCTCGCTCGGTGACGTGATCCTGGCCGAGCCGAAGGCCCTCATCGGCTTTGCCGGCGCCCGGGTGGCAAGCGGCACGGTGGGCGAGGACCTGCCGGAGGGCTTCCAGAGCGCCGAATCGCTCCTCGAGCACGGCTTCGTCGACGACATCGTGCCCCGCGCCGAGCTGCGGACGACCCTGTCGCGCCTGCTGCGGCTCCTCCCGGTGGCGCCCGCCGAGGACGGCTGGCAGACGACGGGCGAGGCTCGCGGCTGGGGACCGATTGGGGTCATCTCGGGCATGGCCGAGCGCTTCGGGACCGCGGTCAGCGAGACGATTGGCATCGAAGTGGAGAAGCCGCCGGCCCGCGAGGAGGAGCGATGAGCGAGATCGTCCTGAGCGCGTCGCCGCCGAGCGCCGAGGCGATCGAATCGGCGTGGCGCCGGGTCCAGCTGGCCCGCCACCCGCTGCGTCCGCGCACCCTCGACCTGGTGGCGCTCATCTTCGACGACTTCGCTGAGCTCCACGGCGATCGCGGCTTCCGTGACGATCCAGCGATCGTCGGCGGCCCGGCTCTGCTCGACGGCAGGGCGGTGATGGTGATCGGCCACCAGAAGGGGAAGGACACCGAGTCGAACATCTTCCGCAACTTCGGTTCGCCATACCCGGAGGGCTTCCGCAAGGCACAGCGCCTGATGCGACTCGCCGACAAGCTCGGGGTGCCGCTGATCACCTTCCTCGACACGGCCGGGGCATTCCCGGGGCCGGCGGCGGAGGAGCGCGGGCAGGCGGAGGCGATCGCGTCGTCGATCAAGCTGATGACCGGGCTCCAGGTGCCGATCGTGGTCGTCATCATCGGCGAAGGGGGATCCGGCGGCGCGCTGGCGATCGGCGTGGGCGACGAGGTCCTGGCACTCGAGAACGCCACCTACTCGGTGATCTCGCCCGAGGGCTGTGCGGCGATCCTGTGGCGCGCCCCCGAGGCGGCGCCGACGGCCGCGGCGGCGATGCGCATGACGGCCGCCGACCAGCTCGAGCTGGGCGTGATCGACGGCGTGATCGACGAGCCGGGTGAGGGTGCGCACGACGACCACGCCCACACCGCAAGCGCGGTCAAGGAGGCGATCCTCGCGTCGCTGGGCAGGATCACTCGCCTCGAAACGGAGGCGCTGCTGACGACCCGCTATGCTCGTCTGCGCGGCATCGGGCTCGTCCGGGAGACGGAGATCGCCTCGGCGCGGCTGCCGCAGGAGCCGTCTCTCCGCCGACGCATCGGGCGTCTGCTGCGCTTGCCCGGCGTGCCGCGACGGCCGCGCTGGAGCGAGATCTGGCCGAGTGGCGAGGACGCCGACAGCAACGAGGAGGGCGCATGACCGACGGGCAGGACCCGCTCGAGCAGATCGAGCGCGCCGCGGCCGAGCTGATCCCGCAGCTGACCGAGCGGTTGGCGCAGCACGGGCTGGGCGAGATCGAGGTGCGCCACGGCGACCTCCGCGTCCGCGTCGCTCGGGCCATCGAGAAGCCGGTCGAGACGCCACGCCCCGCGGCGCCGTCGCATCACGCGGTGCCGGCCGACCGGGTGGGCGTCGTGCCGAGCGGCCCATCGGCCCAGGGGGTGACCTCGCCGGCCGTTGGATTCTTCGTCTACGCCGACGGGCTCGGCCCCGGGCTTCCGGTCGACAAGGGAGATGAGCTCGGCCACGTCGAGATGCTCGGCGTCCGGCACGACGTCCGCGCTCCGCGGCGCGGGACCGTGCGCAACCTCGTCACCGAGACGGGGGAGGCGGTCGAGTACGGCCAGCTGCTGATCGAGATGGAAGCAACCGAGTGACCATCGCCCTCCTCTTCTCCCCCCAGGGTTCGCAGTCCATTGGCATGGGACGCGACCTGGCGGACGGGGTTCCGGCCGCGTCGGCGATCTTCGAGATGGCGGACGCCGTGCTCGGATGGTCCGTTCGCGATCTCGCCTGGGAAGGTCCCGCGGAACGGCTGAATGAGACGCGATGGACGCAGCCGGCGCTGCTGACGACGTCGGTCGCCTCGCTGGCCGCGCTCCGGGACAGCATCGATCCAGCCCCGGCCTTCGTCGCAGGGCACTCCGTCGGCGAGTACGCCGCGCTCGTTGCCGCTGGCGTCCTCTCGTTTCCGGATGCGCTGCGCCTCGTCGCCCGACGTGGTGAGCTGATGGCACAGCCCTCGGTCGAGGGTGGCATGGCAGCCGTCATCGGGCTCGAACGCTCGACGGTGGCCGACGTGATCGCCTCGATCGCCTCGCCAGCAGACCTCGTCGTGGCGAACGACAACGCGCCGGGGCAGGTGGTGATCTCCGGGACCGGCGCCGCCCTGGCCAAGGCTGAGGCTGCCCTGCGCGATGCCGGAGCCCGTCGAGTGATCTCACTGCCGGTATCGGGCCCATTCCATTCGGGGTGGATGGCAGGGGTCTGCGACGACCTGGCGAGCGCCATGCAGAAGGCCACCTGGCACGATGCCGACCCGCCCATGATCAGCAACGTCACCGCGGAACCGGTCGAGCAGGCCGGCACCATCCAGGCGCTGCTCGCCGAGCAGGTGCGGTCGCCTGTGGAGTGGGTCGCCTCCGTCCGCCGAATGGTCGCCGATGGCGTCGACACCTTCATCGAGTGCGGCCCGGGTGCGGCCCTGACCGGCATGGTCAGGCGCATCGCGCCGGACTCGCAGATCCTGAACGTCAGCGACATGGAATCCCTGGATGCCACCGCCGCGGCGGTGCGCGCCCTGGGGGTCGGGACGCCCGCCTGATGTTCAACAAGATCCTGATCGCCAACCGCGGCGAGATCGCCGTGCGCATCCTGCGCGCCTGTCGTGACCTGGGAGTGCCCGCGGTGGTCGCCTTCAGCGAGGCCGATCGCGACACGCTGGCGGTGCGGATGGCCGAAGAGGCGATCTGCATCGGACCGGCCGAGGCTCGCAAGAGCTACCTCAACCAGCCTGCCGTCGTCTCCGCCGCGATCATCGCCGGCTGCGACGCAATCCACCCCGGCTATGGGTTCCTCTCCGAGGATGCCGGGTTCGCCGAGGTGTGCGCCGCGCACGACCTCCACTTCATCGGTCCTCGGGCGGAGGTGCTGGAGAAGTTCGGCAGCAAGTACGCCGTGCGACGGATGCTGGCCGCCAACGGCCTCCCCACCGTTCCGGGCAGTGCCGGCATCCTCACCGACCTCCGCGACGCGCTCGACCAGGCCTCGGCGGCCGGGTATCCGGTCCTCCTCAAGCCGTCGGCGGGCGGCGGTGGTCGCGGGATGCGCCTCGTCCGCTCGCCACGGGAGATGGAGACCTCACTGCCGCTGGCGCGTTCGGAGGCCCAGGCGGCGTTCGGCGACGATTCGGTCTACTTCGAGAAGTGGATCGAGGAGAGCCGGCATGTCGAGGTCCAGGTGATGATCGACCAGCACGGGAACGGGATCCACCTGGGAGAGCGCGACTGCAGCGTTCAGCGCCGCCACCAGAAGATCATCGAGGAGGCGCCCTCCCCGGCAATGAACGACGACGCCCGCGAACGCCTCCGCGACCTCGCCATCCGCTCGGTCCTGGCGGCGGGGTACGAGAGCGCGGGGACGCTGGAGTTCCTCCTCGACGGCGACGGCAACTTCTACTTCATCGAGATCAACTGCCGCATCCAGGTCGAGCACCCGGTGACGGAGATGCTGACCGGGCTCGACCTGATCACCCAGCAGATCCGCCTCTCATCCGGCGAGCCGCTCACCCTGCGCCAGGAGGATGTCCAGCTCCGTGGCCACGCCATCGAGTTCCGGATCAACGCCGAGGACCCCGGCGACAACTTCGCGCCGCAGACGGGAACCGTCGAGGAGCTCCAGCTCCCGGGCGGGCCGGGCGTGCGCATCGATACCCACCTCTACCCAGGCTACGAGGTCCCGCCCTACTACGACTCGCTGCTGGCCAAGCTGATCGTGTGGGGCGAGACGCGCGAGGTCGCGCTGTCGCGGTCGCGACGGGCACTCGCCGAGTTCCAGGTGGACGGGATCAAGACGAACCTGCCCTTCCATCGTGGGATCATCGACAACGCCGCGTTCCTGGAGGGCGCGGTGAGCACGAACCTGCTCGATCGGGTCGGCCCGGCCGCCTTCATCGCGGCCAGCGCATGACAGCATGGAGCACGAACCGCCGATGACCGACGACGCGACGACCACCAGCGCGGTGGACCTTACGCTGCCGCTCGAGGCGGCCGAGATCATGCGGATCATCCCGCACCGCTACCCGTTCCTGCTCATCGACCGGGTGGTCGAGCTCGAGCCGGGCAAGCACGT
>DATJIJ010000111.1:0-2643 GCA_035493355.1 Candidatus Methylomirabilota bacterium | reverse complement strand
GGGGCAGCCCGATTACCTGGTGAGCGGCATCAACCGTGAGGCGAGCCTGCCGGTGGAGGAGCCACGCATCTACTTCGGCGAGGAGACCGACACCTACGTCATCACCGGGACCGATACCGAGGAGTTCGACTACCCCCTCGGGGAGTCGAACGAGGCCGGAGCCACAACGGTTTGGAATGGCACTACCGGGGTCGCGATCGACAACCTGATCACTCGCGCCCTCTTCGCGATGCGCTTCGGCGACCTGAACATGCTGATCAGCAACCAGCTCACCTCCGACTCGCAGATCCTCTTCCGCCGGGCGATCAACGAGCGGATCCCCGAGCTGGCGCCGTTCCTGGCCTACGACCACGACCCGTACATCGTCACCACCGCCGGCCGGCTGCTGTGGGTGATGGACGCCTACACCCTGACCGATCGATATCCCAACGCGCAGCCCCTGGGCGAGGACAGCCCGTTCGCCGGCGCGAATTACATCCGCAACAGCGTCAAGGTCGTGATGGACGCCTACGACGGCACCGTCCACTTCTACATCACCGACCCGAAGGAGCCGATCGTGGCGACCTGGTCGAAGATCTTCCCCGGCCTCTTCGAGCCACTCTCGGCGATGCGGCCCGAGCTCCAGGCCCACCTGCGCTACCCCGAGGACCTGTTCGTCGCGCAGAACCAGATGTACCGCCTCTACCACCTGCCCGCGACCGATAACGGCGCGACGGTCTTCTACAACCAGGACGACCGGTGGGCGATCCCCGAGGACGTGGTACAGGGCAATGGGCGCCCGATGGAGCCCTATTACGTAATCATGCGGATCCCCGGCGAGGAGAAGGCCGAGTTCGAGCAGATCCAGCCGCTCGTCCCCGAGCAGCGGCCGAACATGATCGCCTGGACGGCGGCGCGGATGGACCCCGGGGTCTACGGGCAGCGCATCGCCTTCCACTTCCCGAACGACACTTCGACGGATGGACCGGCGCTGGTAGAGGCACGCATCGACCAGGACGACGCGATCAGCGCGCAGTTCAGCCTCTGGGATCGGTCCGGCTCGTCGGTCATCCGCGGCAACCTGCTGGTGCTGCCGATCGGCGAGAACGGCCTCCTCTACGTCGAACCGGTCTTCCTCCAGGCATCCGGAGCGCCCTTCCCCGAATTCGTCCGACTGATCATGGTCAGCAATGACAAGGTCGCCTTTGCGGAGGACCTGCAGGGGGCGATCGAGCAGGTGCTGGGGGAGGCCGTGCCGCCTCCACCGGACGGAGGCGGAGGGCTTCCCGAGGACGTCGCAGGGCTGGTGGCGGAGGCGAATCGGCTGTACACCGACGCCCAGGCGGCCCTGGCGCGCGGCGATCTGGGTACCTACCAGGACCGGCTGAACGAGCTCGCGCCGATTCTCGAGCGGCTGGCCGAGCTGACCGGCGCCAGCGTGGAGCCTTCGCCCAGCCCCGCTCCCTAGCCGCGTGGACATCCTCGTCCTCGGCTCCGGGGCACGCGAGCACGCACTCGCCTGGCGCCTGGCCCGGGACGACGGCGTTGGCCGGCTGCGGATCGCGCCCGGCAACGGCGGGACGCCGGCCGTGGCCGAGACGGTGCCGGACCTCGACATCCTCGACCCAGCGGCGGTGGCGCGGCATGCGGCTCGCGAGCGATACGACCTCGTCGTCATCGGGCCGGAGGCGCCGCTTGCGGCCGGGGTGGCCGACGCGCTCCGACAAGCATCGGTCCCGACCTTCGGCCCGTCCCGTGCGGCCGCCCGCCTGGAGTCGAGCAAGGCATTCGCCAAGGAGCAGCTGCGCCGGGCAGGCGTCCCGACCGGGGCGAGTGCCGTCTTCGACGACCTCGACGCGGCCCTGGCCCATGCGCGGCAGAGCTCCGAGCCACCGGTGGTCAAGGCCGATTGGCTTGCCGCTGGGAAGGGGGTGGTCGTGCCCGATTCGCACGAGGCAGCCGAAGCCGCCATCCGCGAGCTGCTGACGGACGCGCCCGCCGGATCGCGCCTCCTCATCGAGGAGCGCCTGAGCGGCCGCGAGGTCTCGGTCTTCGCGCTGGTCAGCGACGAGTCGGTCGTCCCGGTGGGCGCGGCCTGCGACCACAAGCGGCTGCTCGACGGCGACGAAGGCCCGAACACCGGCGGAATGGGTGCCTACGCGCCGGTCCCGTGGTTCGGCCGGGCGCAGGTCGACGAGGCGGTGGCGACCATCTTCGAGCCGATCGCCTGGCGCATGGCGCGCGACGCGACGCCGTACCGCGGCGTCCTCTACGCGGGACTGATGCTGACCGACGCCGGCCCGATGGTCCTCGAGTTCAACGCCCGCTTCGGCGACCCTGAGGCGCAGGTCCTGCTGCCGCTCCTGGATGGGTCGCTGTCGCAGGCGCTCCTCGCCACGGCGACCGGCGACCGCGCGGCGATGGAGGGGGCGGTGGCGCTCGATCGCCGCTCGGCGGTCGGCGTGGTGGTTGCCGCGGAGGGCTATCCGCAGAACCCGGTCAGCGGGTCGCGCCTGGAGGGTTCGGAGCCGACGGCGGCCGATGACGGCGGACCGCTGCTGCGCTTCCACGCCGGAACACGGCGGGCCGCTGATGGGTCGTATCGGTCATCTGGTGGGCGTGTCGTCACCATCGTTGGGATCGGCGACGACCTGGCGACGGCTC
>DATJIJ010000110.1:0-63047 GCA_035493355.1 Candidatus Methylomirabilota bacterium | reverse complement strand
GGATTCGGCTACGACCCGATCTTCCTGCTCGCCGGCGGCCGCACCACCGCCGAGCTTCCGGAGGGCGAGAAGGACCGCATCTCGCACCGCGGGCGAGCCGTCGCAGCCGCCATGCCGCGCCTGCGCGAGCTGGTGGGCCAGCATGCCGTCGATACAATGCAGTCCCCCGAGGAGCCTGCGTGAACGAGCAAGCGGTGCGCATCCATCCCACCGCGGACGTGGCCGCGAGCGCGGTCATCGGTCCCGGCACGAGCATCTGGAACCAGACCCAGGTGCGCGAGGAGGCACGCATCGGCTCCGACTGCATCATCGGCAAGAACGTCTACGTCGATGCCGGGGTGGTGATCGGCAACCGGGTGAAGGTGCAGAACAACGTGAGCGTCTATCACGGCGTGACCGTGGAGGACGGCGTCTTCATCGGCCCGCACGTCTGCTTCACCAACGACAAGCAGCCCCGCGCGATCAATCGCGACGGGAGCCTGAAGACCGATGCCGACTGGGTCGTGAGCAGGTCCCTCGTCCGATACGGCGCGGCCCTTGGTGCGAACAGCACCATCCTGCCGGGCGTGAAGATCGGCCGGTGGGCGATGGTCGGCTCAGGCAGTGTCGTGACCCGCGACGTGGCGGACTACGAGCTGGTGGTTGGGAACCCGGCTCGGCGCGTGGGGAGCGCCTGCCCCTGCGGTGAGCCGCTGCGTGACGCACCCGATGGGACCCCGTTCAGCGGGCCGTGCCCCGCCTGCGGCGACGAGATGCCGCCCTCCACGGGCTCGGAGGAGGCGTGAAGATCCTGACCGTGGTCGGCGCCCGGCCGCAGTTCGTGAAGGCGGCGCCGGTGAGCCGCGCGCTCCGCGGCGAGCATGAGGAGCTCCTGGTCCACACCGGGCAGCACTACGACGATGCCATGAGCGCCTCCTTCTTCCGCGACCTGGAGATGCCGCCGCCGGCGCTGAACCTCGAGGTGGGGAGCGGCGCGCACGGTGCCCAGACCGCCGAGATCATGCGGCGCCTGGAGCCGGTCATCGCCGAGGCGCAGCCCGATGGCGTCCTCGTCTACGGCGACACGAACTCGACCCTCGGCGGGGCGCTGGTCGCCAGCAAGGTGCGCTACCCCGACGGCCGGCGGCCGTGGCTGGCGCATGTCGAGGCGGGGCTGCGCTCGTTCAATCCGGCGATGCCCGAGGAGCGCAACCGGATCGTCGCCGACCACCTCGCGGACCTCCTCCTCGCGCCCACCCAGACCGCGATCGACAACCTCGTGCACGAGGGACTCGGTCCCGCGGCCGAGCTCGTCGGGGACGTGATGGTCGACTCATTCCGCTGGGCGCAGCCGCGCTCGGAGGCGCACCTGCCTGACGTCGCCCGCGAGCTGGGCGCGTACCTCCTCGTCACGCTCCATCGCGCCGAGAATGTCGACGACCCGGCTCGCCTCGGTGCGCTCCTCGCCATGCTGGAGCTGGATCGGCCGGTCATCTTCCCGGTCCATCCGCGGACCAGCGAGGCCATCTCCCGCGGGGGCATGCCGATGCCATCCAACGTGCGGGCGATCGACCCGGTTGGGTACCTGGCGATGGTCGCCCTCGAATCCCACGCCGCGGCGATCGCGACCGACTCCGGCGGCGTGCAGAAGGAGGCCTACCTGGCGGGCGTCCCGTGCCTCACCCTCCGCGACGAGACCGAATGGGTCGAGACCGTCGCTGCCGGCTGGAACCGGGTCATTGGGCTCGAGCCCGGCGCGCTGCGCTCCGCGCTCGGTGACGCCGGCTTCATGGAGCGGGGGCGTCCGCGGCCGGACCTCTTCGGGGACGGCATGGCGGCTGGCAGGGTCGTCGTGGCCCTCGAAGGGCTGCAGCGACGGCACCAGGCCACATCGACGAAGCAGCTGGCGGAGGCATCCCGGGCATGATCCCGATCGCGCGGCCACAGATGGGGGACGAGGAGAAGGAGCTGGTCTGGAGCGCCATGAGCTCCGGCGCGCTGGCGCAGGGTGCGCGGGTGCGCGATCTCGAGGAGCAGTTCGCCGAATTCATCGGCGTCCCCCACGCGGTGGCGACCAGCTCCGGCACCACCGCCCTCCATCTCGCCCTCCTCGCCTCCGAGGTCGGGCAGGGCGATGAAGTGATCACCGTGCCCTTCACCTTCTTCGCCAGCGCGAGCACGATCCTCTTCACGGGGGCGCGGCCCGTCTTCGTGGACGTGGACGAGGCAACCTTCAACATCGACGTGGCGCAGATCGAGGCCGCCATCACGCCTCGCACCCGGGCGATCATGCCGGTCTCCCTCTACGGGCAGCCGGCCGACATGCCCGCCATCGCCGAGATCGCGGAGCGCCGGGGCCTGGCGGTGATCGAGGACGCCGCCCAGAGCCACGGAGCGGCGATCGGCGACCGTCGCTCCGGATCCTGGGGGACCGGCTGCTTCAGCTTCTATCCGACGAAGAACATGACCACCGGCGAGGGCGGGATGGTGACCACCGCCGATCCCGAGGTGGCGGACCGGGCGCGGCTCCTGCGCGAGCACGGGATGCGGGTCCGCTACCAGCACGAGATCGTGGGCTACAACTTCCGAATGACCGATATCCACGCCAGCATCGGCCTCGCCCAGCTGCCGAAGCTGCCCGGCTACAACGCCCGGCGCCGCGCGATCGCGGCCCGCTACGACCGCGAGCTGCGCGGCGTCGTCACGCCCCGCGTCGGACCCGGGGTGACCCACGTCTACCACCAGTACACGATCCGGGCGAACCGTCGCGACGAGTTCGTCGAGCAGCTCAAGGAGCGGGGGGTGGGAACCGGCATCTACTACCCGATCCCGGTTCATCGGCAGAAGCCGTTCCTGGAGCTGGGCTACGGCGACCAGCACTTCCCGTTCTCCGAGCAGCTGTCGGGCGAGGTGCTCTCGATCCCGGTCCACCCGTCGCTGACCGATGACGAGGTCGATTCGGTGATCGCGGCCGTCAACGCGGTCGCATCCGAGCTTGGCCCGATGCCGGCCGCCGTCACCGCATGACCGAGCCGGAGCGGCTGCGCGCCGGCGTCATCGGTCTCGGGATGATGGGCCGCGCCCACGTCCGCGTCTGGGACGAGATGGTCGGGGGGGTCGAGCTGGTGGCCGTGGCCGATACCGACGCCGGCGCGCTCCGCGAGGCGATCGATGGGCGCGAGGCCCGGCCCTACGCCGATGCCGGTGCGATGCTCGAGGCCGAGGATCTCGACCTCGTGAGCGTGGTGGTGCCCACCTCGCTCCACCTGCCAACCACGCTCGCCGCGCTCGACGCCGGGTCGCACGTCCTCGTCGAGAAGCCGATCGCCTCGACCCGGGGCGAGGCGGAGCAGATGATCGAGGCCGCGCATACGGCGGGGCGGATGCTGACGGTGGGGCACATCGAACGTTTCAACCCGGCCATCCGCGAGCTGCGGCGCCGGCTGGCGGCGGGCGAGCTGGGGCGCATCTTCGAGATCCGGGCGACGCGGCTCGGCCCCTTCCCGGCGAGGATTCGCGACGTCGGCGTGGTGGTCGACCTCGCGCCGCACGACCTCGACGTGATGCGCTACCTGCTGGGGTCCGATCCGGTGCGGCTGTACGCCGAGACCGAGCAGCGGATCCACACCGACCATGAGGACCTCTTCGTCGGACTCATGAAGTTCGCGAACGGGGCCGTGGGCGTGCTCGACATCAACTGGCTGACCCCCACCAAGCAGCGCACCCTGACCGTCACCGGCGAGCGTGGCATGTACACCGCTGACTACCTCGCGCAGCAGCTCGTCTTCTACCCGAACCCGGCGTCCGACGGCTCCGTCGAGGAGGGGAAGCGCATCGAGCGCGAGATCGAGCGACGGGAGCCGCTGGCGATCGAGCTCGATGAGTTCGCGCGGGCGGCACGGGATGGTGGCGTGCCGCCGGTCGACCCCCACGAGGCGATGGTGGCGCTGCTCCTGGCCCGGGCCATGGTCGAGTCGGCGAGCACGGGCGCGGTGATTGCCGGCGAGGCGCTGGCGAGCGTGCTGCGGTGAGGATCGCGGTCGTCGGGCTGGGCCACATCGGCCTCCCGCTGGCGGTGCAGTACGCCTCGCGGGGCCATGACGTCGTCGGATGCGACGTCGACGAGCGAATCGTCGCCGCGGTCAATGCCGGTGCCTCCCCCCATGACGATGAGCCTGCGCTCGTCGAGCGCGTGCCCGAGCTGGTGCGAAGCGGGCGACTCCGAGCGACCACCGATGACGCGGCTGGCGTCCGCGAGGCCGATGTCGTGGTGGTGATCGTGCCGGTCGCGGTCGACGAGCGACGCGAGATCGACTTCGGGCCGATCGATGCGGCGACGCGCGAAATCGCCCATGGCCTGCGCCCTGAAACCCTGGTCGTGTACGAGACGACGCTGCCGGTCGGGACGACCCGCGATCGGTTCGGACCGATGCTCGAGGAGGGGAGCGGCCTGACCCTGGATCGCGACCTCTTCCTGGCGTTCTCGCCGGAGCGCGTCCTGGTCGGCCGCGTCCTTCTCGACCTGCGCCGCTACCCCAAGGTGGTCGGTGGAGTGAGCGCGGAGAGCACGCGTCGTGCGGTTGCCTTCTACGAGGCCGCGCTGGACGAGGGAACGGAGATCCGGGCAGTGGCCAATGCCGAGACGGCGGAGATGACAAAGCTGGCGGAGACGACCTACCGGGACGTCAATATCGCCCTCGCCAACGAGTACGCCCGCTACGCGGCCAAGCGCGGGATCGACGTCACGGAGGTGATCGCGGCAGCGAACTCGCAGCCGTACAGCCACATCCACGCCCCCGGCGTCGGCGTCGGCGGCCACTGCATCCCGGTGTACCCCCACTTCCTCTTCAACGCGGAGCCGGACCTGCGCCTCCCGCCGCTGGCTCGCACGATCAACGACGAGATGGCCGCCTTCGCCGTCGGCGAGCTGGAGCGGCGTATCGGCCCGCTGGCCGGGGTCCAGGTCCTGGTGCTGGGGATCGCTTACCGCGCCGACGTGCGCGAGGATGCCTTCAGCGCGGCCTTCCGCCTCCGCGACGAGCTGGTCGCCGCCGGGGCGATCGTGCACGGCCATGACCCGTACTTCTCGCCCGAGCATCTCGCAGGTCTCGGCTTCGCTCCGTATGACCTGACGGCGCCGACATCGGTCCGGGCCGCCGTGATCCAGGCGCCGCATGCCGCCTATCAGTCGCTCGACCTCACGACGATTCCCGGGCTCGAGCTGCTGCTGGACGGACGCAACGCCCTCGACCCGGCCACGGTGACCGCCGCCGGCGTCTCGTACGCCGGGATCGGTCGCTAGGCGGATGGACGCGACCGAGACGCCCCGCGTCGGGATCGCCGCCGGGAAGGGCGTCGTGGTCGTCCTGCCGACCTACAACGAGCGGGAGAACCTGGAGCGCATCGGAGCCGCGATCCTGGAGGCGATGCCCGAGGCGCACCTCCTCGTGGTGGACGACAGCTCGCCCGACGGCACGGGGGACCTGGCCGACGCGATGGCCGCCCGCGAGCCTCGGCTGCACGTGCTGCACCGTCCCGCCAAGGAGGGGCTCGGCGTTGCCTATCGGGACGGGTTTCGCTGGGCGCTGGCGCGGGACGACATTCGGGCGGTGATCCAGATGGACGCCGACTTCAGCCACGATCCGCATGACCTGCCTCGGCTCGCTGCACCCCTTATGACCGGCTCGGACCTCGTCCTGGGGACGCGCTACATGCGGGGCGGCGGCACGGTGGGATGGCCGCTCCATCGGCAGCTCATCAGCCGCGCCGGGACCACGTTCGCGCGGGTCGTGCTCCTCCTGTCGTACCGTGACCTGACGGGCGGCTTCAAGGCGTGGCGGCGGGAGCTGCTCGATGCGATCCGCCTCCGCGAGGCGAACACGAGCGGCTATGGCTTCCAGATCGAGACGACCTGGTGGGCGCATCGCCGCCGGGCGGTCATCACCCAGGTGCCGATCATCTTTCGGGAGCGGGTGGCGGGCAGCTCCAAGATGAGCGGCGGCATCGTCAGGGAGGCCCTCGGGCTCGTCCTGCGCCTCCGGCTGGAGGCAATCCGCGACGCCTTCCGACGCACCCCCTGAGCCAGGTTGGCGTGCTGGCGCAGGCAGGGCCCATCGGCTAGCATGGCCCCTCGCCCACCGTCGGAATCCCTCTACCGCCCTGCGGAGAACCAAGCGCACTGATGTCGTTTCGCAACCGCCCGGTCCTCGACCGGAAGCATCGGCCCCGCTGGCAGGACGAGCTGCGAACCCAGCAGCTGATCGTGGCCGGCTTCGCCCTCGCCATCGCCGTGGCGATCGGGATCTTCGGCGCGACCGCCTGGAGCGATCACTACGACAACCATCTGCGGCCGGTCGCCGCGGTCGGCAACACGACCTACTCGATCGACGACCTGACCGATCGCATGGACGAGATCGGCTCCGAACTGCAGGCGCGCTACCTCGACCTCAACGATCGGCTCGGCGGGGTGCGCGACTCGCTCATCCAGCAGGGCCAGCAGGCGATCCAGGATGCGCTCAAGACGCTCGCCCCCAGCGCCACCGATTCACTCGTGCTCGGCCGGGTGCTGACCACGAACGCGGGACGCTACGGCATCAACGTCACCGATGACGCGCTGACCGCGGAGGTGACCCGGCGCAAGACGCTCCCCGAGCGCCTGCGGATCTCGCTCATCAGCGTCGCCGCCCTGCCGTCCGACGCGAAGCCGGGCGCCAAGCCGACCGACGCCGACTTCACCCGTGCGGAGGGAGAGGCCAAGGACATCGCCGAGGCGCTCAAGGGCGGCGCCGACTTCGCCGCCACCGCCAAGGAGAAGAGCGACGATGGCTCGGCGGCGGCAAATGGCTCGCTCGGCTGGGTGGAGGTCGACGACCCGCTGTATGCCACCTACTTCACCGAGGCGCACGATGCCAAGAAGGGCGACGTGGTGGGGCCGATCAAGGACGAATTCGGCTACCACCTCCTGCACTTGGACGATCGCAAGGCGGCCGGGCCCAACCAGAACCTCATCGACCTGCTCGGCGCAGCAGGGGTGAGCGACGCCGACTACCGCGCCTACGTCCACGACGACCTGCTGAAGACCGCCTTCAACGACTACTTCACCAACACGGTCATGAAGCCGTACCAGCCGCAGCGCGAGGTGGGGCAGATCTTCATCGCCGCGCAGCAGGGCGTCCCCGTCCCGCAGCAGCGGCTGCGCCACTTCCTTGCCCAGCCGCTCCCCGGCGAGTCGGACCAGTCGAAGGCAACCGATGCCCAATGGGCCGCCGCCCTCGAGCGCGCGAACGCGTTCCGGATCGAGGCGATGAAGCCGAACGCCGACTGGTTCACGCTGGCGAAGCAGAGCGATGACACCGGCAGCGGCAGCCGCGGCGGCGACCTGGGCTGGTACGACCCGGCAACCTCGACCTTCGTCCCGGAGTTCAAGGCGGCGATCGCCAAGCTCACCGTGGGCGAGGTGAGCGAGCCGGTCAAGACGCAGTTCGGCTACCACATCATCGAGATCACCGGTACCCGCACCACGGCGGGGGACCAGGCGGAGCAGCTCGTGACCACGCTGCGCGCACACCCGGACCAGTTCGCCCAGCTCGCCAAGGAGCAGAGCGAGGACTCCAGCAGCGCCGAGAACGGTGGCGACCTGGGCTGGGTGATCCCCTACCAGTTCGAGAAGGAGCGGATGGACGCGATCTTCGCGCTGACCAAGGTCGGCCAGATCAGCGATCCGGTCGAGACCGACAGCGGCTTCTACATCTTCAAGCTGCTCGACACCGCCGAGCTGCGCTGGGTGCCGGACAAGCAGCTCACCTCGGTGCGTCAGGGCGGGTTCGATCGGTGGCTGACCGAGATCCGGGATGCGGCGGCGACCTGGACCGATCCGCAGTTCGTCGCGGCTCCGCCCACGCAGTGACAGCCCGAGGCGTGGCGACGTCCCGCGGCGTCGATCGCCTCCTCGCGGCGGCCGGGCTCGACCCGGTGCTGGGCGTCCAGGTGGTCTCCGGGCGACGGCTGCCATCCATCGCCTTCGACCCATCGCTGCCGCTTGTGCTGCTGGCCGAGCCTCCGCTGGCCGATGAGCCGGCCGTCCTGCCGGGGCGTCACGCACGGGGTGGAGCGCGAGCGCTGCTCCTCTCGCTCTACCCAGCCGATCACCCGATTCAGCCGCTCCCCGAGGGGGCGCAACGGGCATTGACGGACCTGAGCGATGACGAGCTGATCGGCGGCGACTGGCTCGTTCCGGCGCTTGCGCCCCTGGACAACCTGGCCTCGCCGCACGGAATGGCGGCCATCTCCGCCCGGCTGCGGGCGCCCGACGGCTGTCCCTGGGATCGGAAGCAGACGCACGCCAGCCTCCGTCCGTTCGTTCTCGAGGAGGCCTACGAGACGGTCGACGCGATCGAGAGCGGCACGTCGGAGGATCTCGCCGAGGAGCTCGGCGACCTCTTCCTGCAGATCATCCTGCACGCCCAGCTGGCCGCGGAGGAGGGTTCATTCGACCTCACCGACGTCTACCGCACGCTCGGCGCCAAGATCATCCGGCGCCATCCGCACGTCTTCGGCGACACGGAGGTCAGCGGAGCGGAGGAGGTCCTTCGCAACTGGGAGTCGATCAAGGCCGCCGAGCGCCATGACGCCGGCGGCCCGCCATCGGCCTTCAGTGGCATCGCCAGGGCGCTGCCCGCCCTCGCCGCCAGTCGCGAGATCCAGGAGCGAGCCTCGTCCCTCGGCTGGGATTGGGAGGCGATCGACGGCGTCTGGGAGAAGGTCGGCGAGGAGCTCGCCGAGCTGCATGAGGCGGGGCCGATGGAGGGTGACGCCGGCCGGGACGCGCGGCTGCACGAGCTCGGCGACGTCCTCTTCGCGGCCGTCAACCTGGCGCGCTGGCTGAAGCTCGACCCCGAAGAGGCGCTGCGCCGCGCCAACCGTCGCTGGATCGACCGCTACGAGCGCGTCGAGGCGCTCGCGGCCGAGCGCGGGCTCGTGCTGGTCGACCTTGCCGCCGATGCCAAGGACGCGCTCTGGAACGAGGTCAAGTCGTCGTGAGCCGCGTGGCGATGGTCGCCCACGCGGTCTTCCCCGGTGACCCGCGCCTCCGGCGCCAGACCGATGCGCTCGTCGCCGTCGGGCACGAGGTCGATCTCTTCTGCCTGCGTGCCCCGGGCGAGGTCCCGGAGGAGCGGATCCGGGGCGTCCGCGTCTTCCGGCTGCCGGTGCACCGCGCCTTCAGCGGATTCGCCGGGCACATGGCCGAGTATCTCGCCTTCGCCGGCATCGCGGCGATTCGCCTGGCTCGCGAGCACGGGCGGCGTCGATACCGCCTCGTGCAGGTTGCCACCCTCCCCGACTTCCTCGCCTTCGCCACGGCGCCACTGAAGCTGAGCGGCGTTCCGCTGCTGCTCGACCTCCACGAGGACATGCCGGAATTCTTCCGGGACCGCTTCGCCCATCCCGCGCTGCAACCGCTGCTGCCTGCCGTCGCCGGCGCCGCAAAGGCATCGGCGTGGCTCGCGGACGAGATCATCACCGTCCACGAGCCGCTGCGCGAGCTGTCCATTGCGCGCGGCGTGCCACCCGACAAGATTTCGGTGGTCATGAACAGCGCCGATACGGAGCTCTTCGACGTCGCCGCGCATCCGCGGCGCCCCTTCATGGAAGACGGGGAGCTGCGCCTCATCCACCATTCCAACCTGCAGCGGATCTACGGCCTCGAGGTCCTGATCGAGGCGGTGGCGCGGATCGGAGCCGAGCTGCCGATCCGGGCCGATATCTACGGTGATGGCCCGTATCGCCCCCACCTCGAGGCCGCCGTGGCGAGGACCGGCACCGCCGACCGGATCCACCTCAACGGCCCGGTCCCCATCGACGAGCTGCCGGCCCTCATTGCCGCAGCGGACGTGGGAGTGATTCCGTCACTGCCGGAGCCGTACATGCAGTACTCGCTCTCGACCAAGCTGCTGGAGTACGCCGCGATGGGCGTCCCGATCGTCGCCAGCGACCTCCGCACGATCCGTGCCCACTTCACCGCCGATGCGATCCACTACGTCCGTGGCGGCGACCCCGACGCGCTGGCGGAGGGACTCCGATCGGTCGCGGCCGACCCGGTCGGGACGGCCCGCCTGGGCGCCGAGGCGCATCGCCAGGAGGCGCAGTACGAGTGGGCGGACCAGGCGAGACGCTACGTCGCGATCGTCGACCGCCTGCTGGCGCGTTAGCATCTGGGCCGTCGGGGCGTAGCGCAGCCTGGTAGCGCACCTGCTTTGGGAGCAGGAGGTCGCTGGTTCGAATCCAGTCGCCCCGACCATCCATCCATCGAGGAGTCGACCGAGCCGATGTCGCGAGCCCCGTCGCTGGTCGTCCCGATCGCGCGGACCCCGCTGGGCTATCGGATTGCCAAGCGCAGCCTCGACCTCGCCGCCTCGCTGCTGGGGCTCGTCCTCGTCTCACCGATCCTCGCGCTGGTCGCAATCGCCGTGAAGCTCGAATCGCGCGGGCCGGTCCTCTTCCGGCAGGAGCGGCTGGGGCTCGGCGGCCGGCCCTTCACGCTCTACAAGTTCCGCAGCATGTTCAGCAGCGCCGAGCAGGGCCGCCACCGCGACCACGCCCGCGACCTGATCCGGGGCGACGCCGCGGCGGCCGACGGCGGCGAGAAGGTCTGGGTCCCCATCGCCGCCGACCCGCGCGTGACTCGGCTGGGAGCCTTCCTGCGCCGTTCCCACCTCGATGAGCTGCCGCAGCTGATCAACATCGTCCGCGGCGAGATGAGCCTGGTCGGACCGCGTCCGCCCATCCCATACGAGGTGGAGGTGTACGAGCCGTGGCATCTGCGCCGGCTGTCCGTCATTCCCGGATTGACGGGGCTCTGGCAGGCGACGGCCTGGGGCCGGATCACCTTCGACGAAGGGGTCGCCCTGGACCTCGAGTACGTGGATCGCCGGTCATTCGGCTTCGACCTGCGGCTGATCGGTCGCACCCTCTGGCAGATCGCCATCGGGCGCCAGTTCTAGGCCGCGGCCTCAATCGCCGGGACATTCGCCTGCGCGTCGGGCCCGCGGGCCAGCTGCGAGCCGATCCCGAGCAGGAACCAGAACAGGAAGGCAACGCTGTTCGCCTCGAGCAGCATCGTGGTGAACCCGTTGATCGACAGGCCGATGACGGCACCGCTGATCCCGGCCAGTGCAACGCGGCGCCCCCAGGCGGCTGAGCGTGCGGCCCGCATGATCTGGCGCAGCACGGCTGCCACCATCGCAAGGTAGGCGATCAGTCCCAGGACCCCGAATTCAACCGCGAGGTGCAGCCAGAAGTCGTCGACCGTGCGCTGGGACGCGCTGGTGAAGAGCTTGTCGGTCCCGTAGGCCGCATAGACCGGTGTCCCGTACAGGTCGGCGGCTGCCCCGCCGAATCTCCCGGGGCCGACGCCCAGCAGGGGATGGTCTGCCAGGATCGGCAGCCCATTGAGGATGAAGAGGACGCGCAGATCCCTGCCCCCGCCAACCGTGCCGATGCGGCCGATGGTCGACCCCACCAGATCCCCCTCTCTCTGGCAGCTCGGGCAGAGGAGGTTCCGCGGCATCGTCAGTGCGACCACCAACGCGACGGCGACCACAAGCGCCGCGATGCGCATCGGCCGATGGTCGATGAACAGCGCGGCGACCGCAAAGCCACCGACCGCCCCCAGCCACCCGCCGCGCGAGAAGGAGAGCCACAGGGCCAGGATCAGAAGGAACGATGTGAGCAGCGCGATGCGGCGGCCACGCTTCGTCTTCAGGCCGGTGATGCCGAAGAGCGCGAATGGAACCGCAGCGGAAAGGAACGCCGCGAAGACGTTCGGGTCACCGAAGAACGCGGCCAGCCGGTACAGCTCGCCGAACCGCCCGCGCAGCGCCGACAGGCCGAACAGATGCGGCGTGATGAGTGCCTGGGCGATCGCGATCAGCGCCCCCGCGAGGACGAGGCCCAGCAGCACGAGGATGGCGATCAGCGCTTGCCGAGCGTCGAAGCCCACCAGCCGCGCCAGGACGAAGAGGGCGACCGCGTCGACGATGAACGCGATTCCTGCCAGCGCCTGGCCGATGGGGACCGCATTCACCAGCGCCGACACGCCGCCCAGCACCACGAAGGCGACGGCGAACCGGACCGTGCCGTGGTCAAACGCCTCTCGCAGCGATGCATGCCGGGCAGCTTTCGAAAGGAGGGCCGTCCCGACCGCAAGCAGCAACGCCTCGGAGAGCAGGTGGGCGAGCTTCTCGGCGTCCGGCGGCAGCAGGCCCGGCACGACGTACCGATCGAGGATCGGGCTCAGGACTACCCCGACCAGGATCGCACGGGGCCAGAGGAGGCTCGCGACGGCGGCCTCCGCGACGAGGAGACCGGCCGCCGCCATGAAGATCCAGATCTGCAGGTGTGATCCAACGATTCCCACCAGGACGGTGGCGATCATGCCCGCTCCCATGGCGAGGGCCGCGATGGGGAGCTGCCCACGGGTGGCCGGCATGGCGCTCACCCGGCGACTCCGAGCAGCTCCAGGACCCTGGCGGCTCGGGCGTCCCACGAATGTGCGACTGCCGCCGCGCGGGCGGCCTCGCCCCAGCGCACGAGCTGCTCCGCTGGAGCACTGGCCATGGCCGCGATGCCTTCAGCCAGCCCCTCCACCGTGTCCGGGACGACGATCCCGCAGTCTGCGGCGCGCACGATGGCGGCAGTCTCGGTCGTGTCCGTCACGATCAGCGGACGCCCGTAGCCCAGGTATTCCATCACCTTGATCGGCACCGCTAGGTCGTTATACGGGGTCTTGCGGCGGGGCGTGATGCTCGCCAGCACGTCGGGGAGCAGTTCGTCGATCTCTCGGCCTTCGGCCCGCACGACGCGCAGCCAGGGGGCCCGGGGACCGGATGCTTCCTCGCCCGGCCGCGAGACGCAGATCAGCTCGAGGTTGCTCGAGCGCGCATTGGCCAGCTCCATCGCGTCGAGCAGGATCGCGCCGCCGTGGGCGGGATAGCGCAGGCCTCCCACGAAGAGCAGCGCGCGTGCAGCCGGGTTGATCGGACCGCCGTTCGCCAATCTCGAGCCGGGGGGCAGCAGCGGAGCCGCCTGGGCCCGCCGTCCCTCACCGAGCACTGCCACCGCCAGGCCACGAGACGGAAAGGCGGCAATGGTCGACACCGCGATCAGTGCGCGCGTGGCGGGGATGAAGAGCGCCCGCGAGGCGCGTCGCTTCGGGGTATTGGCGGCGTAGTACTCGGGGAAGAGCTGCTGGGCATCCCGGACGTACGTCAGGATCGGGATCCGTCGCGCGCGGGCAACCGCGAGGAACGCGAGGTCGAGGGGCCCAGGCAGGGTCGTCGAGTTCTCCACGTAGATGCCGGCCAGCCCCCGCAGCTTTCCGGCGGCAAGGTAGCGGGCCAGCACCGCGCCTCGAGCAGTGCGCGTCCCTGCAATGACGTCCAGCTCGACCCGTCGGGAGAGCGCGTCGCGCAGCTGGGTGATGCGCGTGGTGGCTCCCCAGAGGCCGCGGTCAAGCGGATACATGGAGAGGAGGAGCACCCTCGGTCGTTCAGCCACTACGGGGAGCTCCCGCCGGGTGGTCCATCCGCCGTCGAGCCAACGTACCACCCTTGCAGGTCCGGGCCGAAGAGACGCTCCATCTCGTCCCGGACGTCGTCGCGGCGCGGGATCAGCAGGTAGTTCACCAGCGGCTGCGTCGGGAGGTCGACGAAGTCGGGCCACGACAGCACGACCCGCTCGATGTCAGGCCCGGCCACGAGGGGGAGGAGGCTGGCCAGGTCTCCCGCCAGCGATCGCGGGAAGTCGGTCTCGACGGTGCGACCCGTTGCCGCCAGGAGCGCGGGGAGCCCGAAGATCAGGTCGGCCTGCGCGAATTGCCGTCGCAGCTCCAGCAGGAGCGTCTGCTGGCGCTCCGCTCGCTTGAAGTCGTTCTGCTGCTCGCGCGTGCCATCCGGAAGCTCGATCCAGCCCTTCCTGATTCGTGCATAGGCGAGGGCATGGACGCCGTCGTACTGCTGGCAGCCCGCTGGCAGCTCGATCCCGGTCCCCACCCAGGTTGGGCCGCCGTACTCAGGGTCGATCATCTTGCCGGCGAGGCAGAGCGTCACCCCGCCGACGGCGTCGATGAGGTCCACGAACCCCTGCAGGTCGACCGTCGCGTAGAACTGGATCGGCACGCCCAGGTAGAGGCCGATCGCTCGCTCCAGGGTCCGCAGCCCGCAAGCGGTCGTGACGCCGGACGGCAGGTCGGGGCACCAGCGCGACGGCGATTCGCTTGCCTCGGTTGACAGCTCGTTGATCTTCTTTTGGTAGACCCCGTCGGGGTAGACGCTCCGGTCCGGCAGCGGGACGAAGCCGGTGTCGCGCGGCACCGACACCATCACCGCAGTGCGCGCCACCGGATCGACGCTCACGACCAGGATCGTGTCCGTATTGGCCTCCTGGCGGCCAACGCCGGAATCGATCCCCAGCAGCAGGAAGGTGATCCGCTCGGTGCCGTCCCATCGGTACGCCGGCTGGTTGAGGGGTCCGGGCCCAGGCCCGCCCGAGGCGCCGGGGACCTCGCCGCCGAAGATGTCGGCGAGCGTGCTGTTCAGGCTGCTGAGCAGTGAGCCTGCGAACGCGTGCATCCCGACCGTCGTCGCCAGGAGCACGGCGACGAGGACGATGGACATCGCGCGGTGCGGGGTGGCGCGATCGAGCACCGAGGGCCGCGCGACCAGGCCGGCGTGGATGATCGCCAGCAGACGCCATCCCATCAGGCCGATGTTCACGAGCAGGGCGGCGGTCAGGAAGGTGGCGGAGAGGAGGTCGTTGCGCAGGTGGTCGATGAGGAGGAGGCGTGCGATAAGCAGGCCGAGGACGAGCAGCACCACCGGCGCCGCGAATGCGACGGCCGCCCGACGCCGGCCGGCGTATGCCTGTCCCAGCCCGGGAACGAAGAACGACAGGAGCGCTGCCAGGCCGGCGTTGCGTGGCGGGGGATGCGTCGTGGGCACCTCGAAGCGAGCTGAGTGTCCCGTTGGGGGCCGCCATCGTAGCAAGAACCCCCCGGTACCTTGCGACCACGTGGTGCTCCGACGCCACGGAAGGTCGTTCCGGTGCGGTTAGTACCTTTGCGCGTATCTCGCTCGACCCCCTAGACTAGCCACAGGCGGGTCAGCGGTATTTGCAGGCGCGATCCGGCCCCACGAAGCGCCTGAGTGAGGAATGTGTCCACCGAACTGATCTTCATCCTCGTCACCGGCGGGCTAGCTGGGCTCGTCGGCTTGGGAGCGCTCGTTGCGGTGCTCCGAGGGTGGGGCGATTGGACCGGAGTCCCCGGCTCGAGACTCGACGCGAAGGCTGCTGAGCTGCCGGCCGATTCACTTCCGCTGACGCCGTCGCACGAGGCCGTGGTGCGCGTGGTGTGGTGGGTCGCCATTGCCGGCGTGCTGGTCGGGATCGGCATCTCGAACGCATTCGCCGAGAACCGGTCCGCGATCTACGCCCTTGGCGGAAGTGCGGTCCTGATCGTCGTCGTCCTGCACGAGATGCTGCCGCGACGCTGGCGCGGCCGGACCGCGGTGGCCATCGAGGTGGTCGCCGCGCTCGCGCTGGCCACGGGGCTGGTCTGGCTGACCGGCAGGGCCACCTCGCCATTCGTCTTCACCTACCACCTGCTGGTCGTCGCCGCCGCCCTCACCATGGGGAGCCGCCTGGCGATCCTGGTCACCGCCGCCGTCTCGCTCGCCTACGTCGGCCAGCTCCTGGCCGATGGGGGCTTGACCGCCAACGGTCTCGAGCTGCTGCGAGTGGCGATCAACCTCGGCTCGATCTGGCTGCTCGCATACCTGGCGGGTGTCTACGCCGGCTCGGAGCGACGCGTGCGGGCGAAGGTGCTGGAGCTCTCACAGACCGATCCGCTCACGGGCCTCTTCAACCGGGGCGCCCTCTTCCCGACCCTCGAGCAGGAGGTCCAGCGAACCCGACGCAGCAGCCGCGGCTTCTGCGTCCTGATGATCGACCTCGACGGGCTCAAGGCGATCAACGACTCGCTCGGTCACCTGCGCGGTGACGAGGTGCTCCGCTCGGTGGGACGGGTCATCAACGGGTCGATCCGGACGGTGGACTCGGCCTATCGCTACGGCGGCGACGAATTCCTCGTCCTCCTCCCCGAGACCGAGTTCATCGGGGCGTACGTGGTGGCCGAGAAGATCAGGGAAGGTGTCGAGCAGATCGGCGATGCGCTCGGGACCGATAGCGCCGCCACGAGCGTGAGCATCGGCCTGGTGTCGCACCCGGAGGACGGGCTCTCCGCCGAGGAGCTGATGGTCGCGGCCGACCGGGCGATGTACCAGGCGAAGTCCCTCGGCAAGAACCAGATCAGCGGCAATCCACGCCCGCGTCGCGTTGCCGCCAAGCTCCTGGCCGCGCCCGACGAGCCCATCGCCGAGAAGGTGGCTGCCGAGATTGCGACGCCGCCCGTCGTCGAGGCGGCGGAACGGATCTCCGAGCCAACGCTCACCCCGCCCGCGCCGGCGGCGAAGGCGTTCACGGTCGAGGCGGCGCCGACCAACGGCGCGAACCACGATCCGCATGGCGAGGATGAGCCCGACCCGGCTGACGTCCGACGCCACATCGCAGCCGCGCGACGCAACATGGATCCAGACCACCAGATCCGTCGGGCGATGGATGCCTTCCTCTCGAGCCCGACCACGACGCGGGCAGATCGCGACCGCAGCTCCTAGGACTCGGTCAGCCCCGCCGTGATCGGCACGATCTCCCACCAGACGACCCCGGGCGGGAGGACGACCGGCTCACCGCTGTCCGCGTAGGTCCATCGCGTCCCGTCCGCGGCCGTCGGCCGTGACCAGTGCAGGTCGATCGCCCTGCCGCGAACGTAGAGGGTCCCGTCGCCCTCACCGACAAGGTGCTGCAGCCGGCGTGAGTTGCCACCGGGATCCGGGTCGCCCAGAACGACCTCCTGGGTCACGCGCTGCACGATGACGCTCACCGCGGTGAGCGGATCGCCGGTCACCTCGTCGATCACCGTCTTGCGTGCATCCTGACGCGTCCAGCTCCCGTCCTCGTTCGCCTTCCAGCCGATGCGCCAGTAGCTGTTCGTTCGAATCTCCAGCGCCGTGATGGGTCGTCCGGCCGGTAGCACCACGTCCTCGTCGAAGGTGAACCATGGACGCAGCGGGTGGACCAGCGCCACCTGCCGGTCGATCGCGCCGCCCTGGCCGATGGCCGCGCGCAGTGCCTCCAGGTCGCCGTAGAGGTTGTGCGGAGCCGGATTCGTCCCGGCCCTCCGGAACCAGGGCCATGACCCGGTGATCCCGTTCACGTACGGCATTCCCGCCGCGGCGAAGCGCGACAGTGCGCCACCGCTCGCCCCGAAGCCGACCGGAAGGACGCCGAGGTCCTGCCACAGGTCGATCTCGTAGTAGCGCGCGCTGCGGATCGGCCCGGTCAGCCCCACCGTCGGATGGCACAGGAAGATGCCGCTGAATCGGGTCGTGTCGCCCTCGACCGGGGCCTCGACCACCATGTCGGCGTTCGAGAGGTTGCGTGCCGGGCGGGCCAGCGGATGGTTCTCGATCTGGACCGCAATCGCGACTCGATCGAGCACCAGCGGGTCGTCCAGCGGGAGGCCGCTCAGCGGGCAGACTGCGAGTTCGGGCGTCGCTGACGGCGACGGGCTCGGGCTGGGAGTCGGCGACGGCGTGGCGGTCGGCGACGGCGTGGGCGACGGGGTCGGGGTGGGCTCGGGCGCCAGCACTCCACCGATCACGAGCCAGGCCACCAGGACCACGATCAGGAGCGCGATCGCCGCCCCCGCCGCGATCTGGACGCGGCTGAAGCGACGCAGGAACTGCATCGCCAGATCCTACCCGGTTGCTCCGGTCGCAGCCGTGGCACCATTGTCGGGTGGACCAATCCCCCGCACAGCACTACGGCCCGCCGCCGTCCCGACCGCGAGCGTGGCTCGCGGCGTTCCTATCGTTCCTCTTCCCCGGCCTCGGCCAGGCCTACAACGGGGAGGCGGGGCTGGCGTGGCTGCTGGCCGTCCCGATCCTGATCCTGGTCGCGGCAATCGTGGGCATCCTCATCCTCGACTCCTCGCAGGTGCTCGCGAAGCTCTTCGACATTCGCTTCCTGATCGGCCTGATCGTCCTCGACGTGGTGCTGCTTGCGTGGCGCCTCGTGGCGGTCCTGCAGGCGTACGGCCACGCGACCCGACCTGCGGCGCGCAGCGGTGCGACGTGGGCGGTGGGCCTCCTGGTGGCCGTGACGCTGGCGATGCATGCCGTCCCCGCCTACTACGCCGCCAAGGCGATCGACACCCTCGGGGCGGTCGCCCTCGGCGGACAGGGCGGCGATGATGGATTCGGGATCGGGTCGTTGTCGGAGCCGTCGGGTCAGCCGGACGTTCTTCACGGGGAACGCGTCAACATCCTCCTGGTCGGGGTCGACAGCGGCCCGGGTCGGACGACGGCGCTCACCGACACGATGCTCGTCGTGAGCCTCGACACCAACGGCACCGCCACCGCCATGATCTCCGTGCCGCGCGACCTCTACGGCGTCCCGCTCCCGGACGGGACGCCCTTCAATCGCAAGCTGAACTCGCTGATGGTCTATGCGGGATCCCGGCCCGATGCGTTCCCGTTGGGCGGGGTTGCCACGCTGAAGGCGACCATCGGGAAGCTGCTGGGGATGCAGATCCACTACTTCGCGGCGATCAACATGCTCGGCTTCAAGCAGACGGTCGACTCGATCGGCGGCGTCGACATCACCGTCGAGCGGGCGATCAACGACCCGACCTACATCGACGAGGCGGGGCACCTCATCGGCTTCCACCTCAAGGCAGGGACGTACCATATGAACGGCCATACGGCATTGGCGTTCGTCCGGTCTCGCAAGGGGGTGGGAGACAGCGACTTCACCCGCGCCGATCGTCAGCAGCAGCTGCTGACCGCGATCAGGGACAAGCTGACCGCCGGCAACCTGCTCATCGGCCTGCCGGGCCTCCTCGACGCCGTGAAGAACACGATCTCCACTGACGTGCCATCCGCCCGGCTCGCGGAGCTCGCCTCCGCAATCCAGGCAGCGGACATGTCGCAGCTGCAACGCGTCGTGCTCCAGCCGCCGGACTACATGCACGCGGACCCGTTCTCGCCAGCCGGCTACATCCTCATCCCGGACCTGGACGCCATCCATGCCCTGGGTGCGATGGTTCTGGCCGGTGAGCCGATCCCCACCCCGCAACCTACGCCCGGCCCGTAGACGACCGCTAGACTCCGTTCGGTCATGCCGGGCTTCGCCACTCGCGCCATCAAGGCCGCCAGCCGTGTCCCGGCAGCGCCACAGGCGCCGGTCAACGTCCCGATCTACCAGACCAGCACCTTCGAGGTCGGCAGCGCTCTCGAGCTCGCCGAGCTCCTCGAGTTCGCGCGACCCGGTCATTCGTACAGCCGCTATTCGAACCCGACTCACGCCGCGCTCGAGGACGCGTTGGCCGAGCTCGAGGGCGCGGAGGCCTGCCACGTCACCGCTTCGGGGATGGCCGCGATCCACGGTGTGGTCCTCTCCTTCCTCCGTACGGGCGACGAGCTGATCATTCCGCGCGCCGTCTACGGCGGCGTGATCGGCCTCGCGCGGTCTGTGCTCTCGCGGTCCGGGATCACCGCCACCACCGTCGACACTACGGATCCGGGCGCCGTCGCCGCTGCGATCACCGAGCGCACTCGGCTGGTCTGGCTGGAGACGATTAGCAACCCGACGACCGCGATGGCCGACATCGCGGCCATCAGCGAGCTCGCCCATGAGCGCGGAGTTGCGGTCGCGGTCGACAACACGTTCGCCTCTCCGTTCCTGTGCAACCCCCTCGCCCTCGGGGCCGACGTGGTGGTGCACTCCACCACGAAGTACATCGGCGGCCATTCCGACCTGACCGGCGGCGCCATCCTCGGCCGGTCCGAAGTGGTGAATGGCGCGCGCGAGATCGTCATCAACGCCGGCGGCAATGCGGCGCCCCTGGAAGCGTTCCTCGCCCTGCGCGGTTTGAAGACGCTGGCCCTGCGCATGGTCCGGCACAGCTCGAATGCACTGGCCGTCGGGAAGGCGCTCGAAGGAGCCCCAGGCGTCGCCGCCATCCGCTATCCCGGCCTTTCGTCGCATCCGCAGCACGAGCTTGCCGCCCGGACATTGCGGGAGGGGATGGCGGGCGGGATGGTGGCGCTCGAGGTCACCGGTGGACGCGCCGCCGGCGAGCGGTTCCTCGACCTGCTGGAGGTCGCCGTACATGCGACCAGCCTCGGCACCGTCGAAACCCTGTGCAGCCACCCTGCGTCCTCCTCGCACCGCCAGATGAGCGACGACGACCTGGCGAGTGCGGGTTTGAGCGCCGGGATGATTCGCGTCTCGATCGGCCTCGAAGATCCGGAGGACGTCGTCGCGGACCTGGCGAACGCCGCCGCGGGCGCAACCACCTAGCACCAGGGAGGACCAATGAGCCGATCGACCGCTCTGGCCGCCAGCGGCGGCAGGCGAGCCGATCGACTGGCGCAGGCCGCCCAGCGGCTTCTGCGCCTCCTCGCCGATGCGCGGCTTGCGCTCGGGATGCTGCTCCTCGCCGGGGCATGGAACGCGGTCGCGGCGGCAATCCCGTCCGGGGGATGGCTCCTCGCCTCGCCACCGTACCTGGTGCTGCTGGGCCTGATCCTGTGCGCCGGCATGGCCAGCGTCGCGGTCCGGCTCCCCGCCGCGTGGCAGGAGTGGCGTCGCCCCGGTCCGATCCCCGAGGGCGCAGAGGTCCTGGCCCAGACGATCGCGTTCGAGGGCTCGCCGGACGAGGCAACGCGGGCTTCGTTGGCCGCGGTTGCCTGGAGGGCAGGGTATCGGGTCACCGAACATGGCAGCGGCGACCGCTGGGCCCTGGCCGGGACGCGTCGCGGCTGGTCGCGGCTGGTCGGCCAGTTCAGCCACCTCGCGCTCGTGCTGATGCTGCTCGGGGCGGCCGCCGGCCATGCGTTCAGCAGCGAGACGACCTTCAGCCTCCTCCCCGGCGAACAGGCCCTCCTGGACGCCCCCCGCCCCGGCTTCACCGACGCGGTCCGCCTCGACCACTTCGACGCCGACTTCGGCGCTGACGGACGCCCGCTGAAGCTCGACGCGACGGTCACCTTCCTGCGTGGAGGCGAGCCGGAGGGCACCCAGCTCCTGCAGGTCAACCGACCCGGCGATTTCGGGGGATACCTGGTCCATGGCTGGACCTACGGCCCGGCAGTGCGGCTCCAGGTGGCGACGCTCGGCGGCCAGCCGCTCCTCGATGGGTCGGTCCCGCTCGACGGGACGGTCAACGGCCGGCCAGCGGCGTTCGCCGAGCTGCCGACGGCGGGGCTGACCCTCGGGCTGACCCTCGTCGATGCCGATGCGAACCAGCTGGCGGTGACGGCCTCGGACGGCAGTGGCGTGGTTGACAGCATTCGCCTCCAACCGGGCGAAGAGCAGCGGATTGGTCCCGTCACCGTGCGCCTGGCCGGGTTCGACGCCTACCTGACCTTCCTCTCGCGCCGAGATCCGGGGATGGGGATCCTCTTCGGGGGAGCGGCCCTGCTGGTCGCCTGCCTCGCGGTCGCGCTCTGGCTTCCCCGCCGGCGTCTCACGCTGCGCGTTGCCGACGGCGGCCTGCGGCTCCTCATCCGCGGAGAGCGCTTCGACCGCCCGGAAGGGGAGGCCAGCAGGCTCGCCGCGGAGCTGGCGGCGGCACTCCGCGCGAGAGCCCGGTGACCAGCCTCCTCGACCTCTGGCGGGCGGTCGACCCTGAGGCTCGGCTGGTCTCCGGCAGCGTGGCGCGACTGGCGGCGCCGGCGCGGGGCGTGCTCCGCACGCGAGCCGCGGCACCGCATCTTCCACCCGCGATCGACGGCGAGCTGCTCGTCGTCGAGGCGTCGCTGATCCGTGGCAGGCCGCTCGATGCGCTCCTCGCGACGTTCGAGGCGGCGGGCCTCCGACCCGTCGGCGTGGTGATCGCCGGCCTCGCGGGGCAGCCGCGCCTCGAAGCCGCCGAGAGCCCTCTCCCGATCCTCGGCAGCGTGCGTGCTGCCGCACTGCTCGCGGATGCCTTCGCAACGTACGTGAGTGATGAAGCGGGCCATTTGCAGCGCCTCAGTGGTGAGCTGCGGCTGGCTGCCGCAGAAGCGGCCCTGGCCGACCCCGATCCCGCCGCTCCGGCCGGGCTCGTGGCCGCGCGGATGCGGCGCGGCGTCGCGGTCGTCGCAGACGGTGAGCTGCGCGCGCTGCATCCCCGTACGGCGGGCCGGGCGCTGGCCGCCCGGTTCGCGGCGACCCATGCCCGCCTCCTCGCCGGCGGCGGTTCGCGGAGCGACAGCTCTCGCCGCACGCGCGATGGCCTCTGGCTGCTCGAGCGACGCGTGCGGCCGGGCGCCGCTGCCTGGCTCTTCGACGACCTCCCATTCGCACGAGTGGACGAGGTCGCGGCCGATGCGCTTGGCGTCACCCTGCGCGCCCTGCTGCGCCGGCCGCCGGCCCCGCGGCCGGCGTCGCGCCCGGTACAGCGGGCCGCGGAGGCGGCAGTCACGGATCGCTTCGCGGCAACGCTCCTTGCCGTTGCCCGCAGCAATGGGCGGATCGCACCAGCGGCACGCGCCCTCGGCGTGCACCGCAACACGGTCCTCTACCGGCTTCGGGCCGCGCGTGCCGAGCGGGGGATCGACCCGCGCCGGCCGGAGGACGCGCTCCGCCTCCTCGCCGAGGCGCAGCGCCGGGGGGCGTGATCTGGGGATTGTGCAGAGTGCACAATCAATGGCGAGCCTCAGCCGCATTCTGACGCTCCCATCGGGGCCGGCCGGCGGCTAGCCTCGGCGCATCACCTTCCCCTCATCGCAAGGAGACCCGTGGATGGCCACCAAGCAGCTCGCCGCCGCCCTGAAGCTGGCCGAGGAGCGCAACCTGCGCTTCGTCAGCCTCCAGTTCACCGACATCGTGGGCCAGGTGAAATCGGTCCAGGTGCCGATGCACCAGCTGGAAGAGGCGGTCGAGCACGGGAAGTGGTTCGACGGCAGCAGCATCGAGGGCTTCGCGCGCATCGCCGAGTCCGACATGTTCCTGGTCCCCGACCTCGACACCTTCGCCGAGATCCCCTGGGAGTCCGGCATCGACGCCGATGGCAAGCACGGGGCGACCGGCGCCGCCCGGGTCATCTGTGACGTCTTCACGCCGCACGGCGAGCCGTTTCCCGGAGACCCACGCTGGGTCCTGCGCCGGCAGCTCGAGAAGGCGAAGAAGCTCGGCTACGTCCTCAACACCGGGCCGGAGCTCGAGTTCTTCCTGCTGAAGCGGAGCGACGACGCGGTCGAGGCCCTGCCACACGACGCGGCCGGCTACTTCGACCTCTCCAGCGACCTTGGCACCGAGGTCCGCAAGGAGATGATGAACGACCTCGAAGCCTTCGGGATCAAGGTCGAGACAGCCCACCACGAGGTGGCGACCGGCCAGCACGAGATCGACTTCGAGTATGCCGATGCCCTCCGCACCGCCGATAACGCCGTGACCTTCAAGACCACCCTGAAGGCGGTGGCGGCGCGCCAGGGCCTCTACGCCACCTTCATGCCGAAGCCGTTCTTCGGCATCAACGGCTCGGGGATGCACTGCCACCAGAGCCTGTGGGACATCAAGAAGGGGAAGAACGCCTTTGCCGATGCCTCCGACTCGTACGGCCTCTCGTCGATCGCGCGGAGTTACATCGCCGGCACCCTGGAGCACGCCCGCGGCATGATCGCCGTGCTCGCTCCGCTCGTGAACAGCTACAAGCGGCTGGTTCCCGGTTACGAGGCACCGGTCTACATCGGCTGGGCGAGGATCAACCGATCCGCCCTGATCCGGATCCCGCAGATCAGCAAGGGGCAGCTCAATAGCACCCGGATCGAGCTGCGCTGCCCGGACCCGTCATCCAACCCGTACCTGGCCTTCGCCTGCATGGTGGCCGCCGGCCTTGACGGGGTGGCGCGCAAGCTCACCCCGCCCGATCCGGTCGAGGAGAACCTCTACCACTTCGATGCCGCCAAGCTGGAGAGCCGCAAGATCAAGCAGCTGCCGGGCACGCTGCGCGAGGCGCTCGACGAGCTGTCCAAGGACACTGTCATCGCCGAGGCGCTTGGCGAGCACGTCTTCGAGCGATTCGTCGAAGCGAAGACCGAGGAGTGGGACGAGTACCGGATGCAGGTCAGCAGCTGGGAGGTCGATCGCTACCTCGAGGCGTTCTAGCCTCAGCCGCGGCGCAGGCCACCGAGGACCGCATCCAGGTCGCCGCGACGCACGATCCCGAGCACCCAGGCGAGGATCGGGTAGGCGAGCACGCAGGCGGCCCGCCAGCCGAGGTGATCCGGCCCCAGCAGCGCCGCGGCCGCCAGGGATCCGGACAGCCCGAGGGCCGCGGCCATCCGCTGCCATTGCCACGGAACCGGGTAGTAGCGGTGCGAGACGAACGTGGTGCTGAGGGCGAGCGCGCCGTAGCTGAGCAGCGTCGCGATGGCGGCGCCCATGAACCCGAGCCACGGGATGAGCGCCAGGTTGAGTGCCAGGTTGGCGAGAGCCGCGACGCCGGTCGTGATCGGCAGCAGCCTGGTCCTGCCCTCGATGTTGATGCCGGTCGCGCCGATCGTGTAGAGGCCGTACATCACGTAGGCGAATGCGCTGAAGGGGACCACGAAGCGCCCAGGAGCGTAGGCCGGCGGGAAGAGCAGCCGAAGGCCGTCGGCGGCGGCCGCGGAGAGGAGCAACGCCACGAACGCGGCGGCCACGACGAACCCCGCCATCACGCGTGCGTAGATCTCGGGGGCTCGGGGACCCTTTGAGATCTGCCAGAAGGTGGCAGCCCAGGCGAGCGAAAACGGCGCTACGACCAACGCGTTGACGACGAGCCCCACGGTATATCCGGCAGCGTAGACACCAACGGCGGCGTGGCCCTGGAACGCGCCGACCAGGTACCGGTCGGAGAGGTTGAGCGTCCATCCGGCGATCGCCGCGGGCACCAGTGGCAGGGAAAAGGCGAGCATCCCGCGGGCCAGCGGCGGATCGAGCGCAACGCGCAGCCTGTCGGCTCGCCACAACAGCACGATCCCGACGAGCGCCACGGTCGCGGCCGATGTCAGCGCGCCGAGCACGACGCCGAACACCCCAAGTCGAAAGCCGACGACGAAGACGATGATCATCAGGCTGCCAAGGACCGCACGCGAGAACGAGAGCGCCGCATACACCGCCGGCTGGCGCTCGGCCCGGAAGAAAGAAAGTGGAACCAGGTTGAGGGTGTCGCAGAAGACGATCGGCCCAATGGCCAGGATCGTGGGAAGCTGCGAGGTCTCGCCGAAGAGCAGCCTGGTCAGCGGGAAGGCGACGGCGAGCAGGAGTCCGAGCCCGATCACCGAGACGAGCAGGCGAAGGCCCAGGGCCGTACTCAGGACACTGGCTCGCCCTGGCTCGTCATCGTGCTCCATCAGGTAGGAGCGGAAGAATGCCTGGGGAAGCGCCAGCGTCACGATCATGGTCGCCAGTGACAGGGTGGTGTTGACGAGCGCCATCAGGCCGAAGTCCTCGACACCCAGCACGTTCGCGTAGATCGGCACCAGGATCACGGCCAGCGACTGGTTGGCCACCCCGCCCAACCCGTAGATCGCCGAGTCGGAGATGAGCCGGCGCGCGGAGGTCACGGCGTCGCATCCGGGGCGATCGGCTCCCCGACCAGCCCGAGCAACCGATTGCGGAGCGCCGGGTTGTGGTCGAGCGCGAGGGCCGATGCCCCGCAGCGTCGAACGAGATCGCCGACGTACCCCTTCAGCGCTGCTTCCGAGAGGCCCCAACCGTGCACGTAGCGAAGCGTCTTCGGGTCATAGCGCCAGGCACCGGGGGGCTCGGCGGCGGCGAGCTCCAGGTAGCGGCCTGCGACCGCCGCCCGTGACCACCGATCGCGCACGAAGCGCGAGAGCTCGGCGGCCAGCGCGAGCCTGGCCGCACCGTCGACCGCGAGCTCACGGATAGCCGCGCACATGTGCTCGGGCAGGACGTAGCGGCTTGGGGGAATGAGCTCGGGTGGGACGTCGGCGGCGATCTCGCCGGCGTAGTAGCCGCCGACCACGGCGGCTCGTCCGCGGTACCCCGCTTCCGTCGCGAAGACCGCCAGGGGGCTGTCGCTGTAGACCTGGTCGACCACCAGGTCACTCTCGCCGATCGCCTCGAGCACCTCGGCGTGCGGGCGGCCGGTGATCTGGTGATAGCTCACCGCGATGTCCTGGCGGTCGAGCTCGCCGATGCAGTCGCGAATGACATCCGTGCCCTTTGCGGGATCGGACGGGCTGTGCAGGATGCGGATCTCTGGCCCGGCCGGGACGACCCCATCCCGCGATGGTGTCGGCTCGTCGTCGGCACCGCCGTGCGGGATGCCGATCGCCAGCAGGTGGACGAACGGTCGCGCATGGAGCTGGGCCGAGGCGCTCATCGCGACGACAACGTGCGCCCCTCGCTCGATCCGCCGCACGATCTTCCGGTACGCGAGCGCGCGCGAGGCCATTGCCTCGAAACCGCCATCGCCCGTTGCCAGCGCGTCGCGGACCCATTTGCCATTGAGATATGGCGGACGGTGGTCCGATCCGAGGAAGACCCAGACGATCCGCTTCCCCATGAGCCGCAGGACGGGGAGGTCGGTGTTTCGCCAGAGCAGGCTGTGGTGCCCGGTGAAGATGAACAGGTCCGCGTGCGCGATCGCCCAGGCCGTGATCAGCAGGTCGATCAGCCCGGTCGCCAGCCGCCATGCCCCGCGGCGGGGGGAGCGGCGTGGCGTGGCATTCGCCCTGCGACTTGCCGAGCGGCGAAGGCGGGTCAGCCTCGGCAGGGCCGGCGAACGGTCATAGCCAAACGGGTGCTCACCGAGGTCCAGGAAATGGCAGGTGCAGCCGATCTCCTCGAACCCGCGCTGGAGGTTGCCGAGGTATCCGGCCGTCTCGGCCATCCCCAGCAGGACCCGCGGCTGACGGTGAGGCACGCGTTCAGGAGGAACGGATCGCCGCCTTCAACGCCTCGACGACCTCGTCCACCTGCTCCGGGCCGATTCCCGCATGCAGCGGCAGCGCGAGCGAGCTGAGGAACGCCCGGTACGAGTTCGGCAGGTCGCCGGGCGAGCATCCGAGGGAGCGGGCGAAGAAGGGCTGGGCGTGGAGGGCGTAGGTGCCGAGGGTCGTCTCGATCCCGTCCGCGGCCAGCCGAGCGATGACGGCGTCGCGGTCGATCTGCGGGTCGAGCAGCACGGCGTAGGTCTGGTAGGTGTGGGTCCGCCCCGCCGGGCAGGTTGGGATCGTCACCCCCGTCACGCCGGCAAGGGCCGCGTCGTACAGCGCCGCCACTGCGCGACGCGCGCGCAGCATCGCGTCGAGCTTCCGCATCTGGGCAACCCCCACCGCGGCCAGGATGTCGCTCAACCGGTAGTTGAAGCCGGCGTCCTCGAAGACGAATCGCCCGCCCTGCCGGACGCCGCCGTGGCTGCGGAGCAGCTTGATGCGATCCGCCACGTCATCCTCCCCCGTCGCGATCATCCCGCCCTCGCCGGTGGTGATCGACTTGCGCGGATGGAAGCTGAAGCAGCCCGCCGTGCCGATCACTCCCACTGGCCGGCCGTGGTACTCCGCCCCCAGGGCACAGGCGGCATCTTCGATGACGGCCAGCCCGCTGGCGGTGGCGACCTCCAGGATGGGATCCATGTCGGCGGGGAGGCCAAAGGGATGGACCGGCATCACCGCGCGGGCTCGCGTCGTCGCCTTCCGCGCGAGGTCGGCGGGATCCATTGCGAAGGTCGCCAGGTCGATGTCCACCAGCACCGGCGTCGCGCCCTGCTGCACCACCACGTTGGCGGTGGCCGGGAAGGTGAAGTCCGGCACCAGTACCTCGTCCCCAGGCCCGATCCCGAGCGCCGCAAGGGTGAGGTGGAGCGCGGTGGTAGCCGAAGTGGTGGCGAAGGTATGCGGCGCCCCGATCCGCTCGGCAACGAGCCCCTCGAACTCCGCGACCTTCGGGCCCTGGGTCAGGTACCCGCTCTGCATCACCGCGCGGATCTCGTCGATCTCCGCCTCACCGGTCTGCGGGCGGGCCAGCCAGATGCGGCGCGGGACGTCGGTCATGCCGGCTGCCCCTTACGCGCCTGGTACCACGCAACCGTCTCGACGAGTCCCTGCCGGAGGGATGTCGCCGGCTCGAACCCGATCAGCTCGCGGGCGAGGTCGATCGATGCCAGGTGGCGGCGAACGTCGCCCGGCCGCGGGTCGACGTGCTGCACCGGCACGTCCACCCCGAGGACGTCGAGCAGCTCCGCGACGAGGCGGTTCACCGAGACCTCCCGCCCGCTCGCGATGTTCACGATCCGTCCCCGCGTCGCGGGCGTCGCGTGGATCCGGACCGCGGCGTCAGCGGTGTCGCGCACGAAGACGAAGTCGCGAGTCTGCTCGCCATCACCGTAGATCTCGATCGGCTCGCCTCGCATCCCGCGCTCGACGACGATCGGGATGATTCCCGCATACGTGCCGGAGTTCTGGCGAGGTCCGAAGTTGTTGAACGGTCGCACGATCGCGGCGTCGAGCCCGAACGTGTGCCAGTAGGAGAGCACCACGTGATCGCTGCTCACCTTGCTGGCCGCGTAAGGAGTGGACGGGATCGACGGGTGCGCCTCGTCCATCGGGACGTAGGCGGCCGACCCGTAGGCCTCGGAAGACGAGAAATGGAGAAGCGATCGATAGGCGCCCGTTCGCAGCAGCTCGCAGAGGACCGTGGTGATCGACACGTTCTGCTCGATCGTCCAGCGCGGCCGCACCAGTGACGCGGGAAGCGGGATCACCGCCAGGTTGAAGACCGAATCGATCCGCTCCTCGGCGATGATCCGCTCCATCGCCTCGTAGTCCGTCGCGTCGAGGCGACGGAAGGCGAGGTCCGGGAAGGCGGTGCGAGCTTCCGCGAGGTTCTCCTCGCGACCGAGGTACAGGTTGTCCACGACGACCAGCCGTTCCGGCCCGTCCTGAACGATGCGATCAACGAGGTGGCTGCCGATGAAGCCGGCGCCTCCCGTGACCAGCACCCGCGTTCCCTTCAGGGTCGGCTGAGGCGTCACAGGGGTCTCCGATGCGGTCGGCCGATCTTAGCGCAGCGGTGCAGGGTATTCTCGGCGGCGAGATGCCGTCATCGCACGACGACCTGACCGAGCTGTACCACGAGTTGCGTCAGGCGACCTCGGAGCGCTGGAGTCGCGACCTGCCGTTCCAGGACCTCATCACCGACCGCTGGGAGCGCGCCGCCCAGCTTGGCTTCGGAGAGGGATCGAGCATCTACCAGTCCGCCTACGTCTATGGCGATGTGACGGTCGGAGCCGGCACCTGGATCGGCCCCATGGTGCTGCTCGACGGCACCGGTGGGCTGCGGATCGGCGTGGGATGCGACATCAGCGCTGGTGTGCAGATCTACACCCACGACACCGTTGAACGAGTCCTGAGCGAGGGGCGGACCGGGATCCAGCACGCACCGGTGACGATCGGGGATCACAGCCACGTCGGCGCGCAGTCGGTGATCGTGAAGGGCGTCAGCGTGGGCGATCACTCGGTCATTGGCGCCGCTTCGTTCGTGAACCGCGATATCCCGCCGTACACCGTGGCGGTGGGGGTTCCGTGCCGGCCGGTTGGCCGCGTCGAGGTCAGCCCCGAGGGCGAGGTCACGCTCAGGTACGACTGAGCGAGGACGGCTCAGCGGCCGCGGGCCATCACCACGTTCGGCATCGTCCGCAGCAGGATGCTGAGGTCGAGCCACAGCGTCCAGCGGTCGATGTAGCTCAGGTCGAGCTCGACCCATCGGTCGAAGTTTGCCTCGTTGCGCGACTCCACCTGCCAGAGGCCGGTGATCCCCGGCTTCATGCTGAGCCGGCGCCGGTGCCAGATGTCGTACGCCACGACCTCGGAGGGAAGCGGCGGACGCGGGCCGACCAGGCTCATCTCGCCCTTCAGCACGTTCCACAGCTGTGGCAGCTCGTCGAGGCTCAGCTGGCGGAGGCGGCGACCGAGCGGGCTCATGCGCGGGTCGTTGCTGGCCTTGAAGGCCGCCCCCTGGAGCTCGTTCAGGTGCGCGACCTCGTGCAGCCGCTCCTCGGCATCGGGCGCCATGGTGCGGAACTTGAGGATCGTGAATGGCCGGCCGTGGAGGCCCACGCGGGTCTGGCGGAAGATGATCGGCCTCCCGTCCCTGGCCTGGATGAGCAGCGCCGTCACCAGCATGATCGGGCTCAGGATCACCAGCCCGACCACCGCGCCGGCGATGTCGATGAGACGCTTGATGACGAGCCCGGCCTCGCGATGCCCATCGTGGACGAGCGATCGGACGAGGAGACCCTCGAACTCCTCCTCGCGAGCGTTGCGAAAGGCGCCCTCGGAGGGGTCGACCGGGATCCGGACCGTCTTCCCCTCATCTGCGGCGAGGCTGGCGATCGGCTCAAGGAGGCCGGCCTGTTCTGGTGCCAGGCAGGCCCCGACCTCGTCGACGACATTCGTGTGGAGGACCTCCTCGATCCCGTCGAGTGTGCCCAGAATCCGGCGGGTAACGACCGGCTGGGTCTCGCCCGGGACCGAGATGTGGCCGATGACGCGCAGCCCGAGGCTGGGACGGGTCTCGACCAGGTCGGCGAAGTCCTGCGCCAGCTTGCCGGTGCCCACGACCAGCATGTAGCGGGCGTTGTGGCCGCGGCTGCGCAGCTCGCTGAAGGCGAAGCGGAGGAGCCCCCTGCCGGCCAGGGTGACGAGCGGCTCCGCGGTGAAGAGTGCGATCAGGAAGATCCGGCTGACATCCTCCTGCTTGAAGAGGAAGAGGATCGAGAGGGTGAGGGCGGCCACCAGGATCGTCGCCTGCACGATGTCGGCGGCCTCGGTGCGCAGTCGCCACCGCGCGCGCAGGCGGTAGAGCCCCTGGTACCACAGCACGACGACCCAGATCAGCCCGAAGCCGATGGCGGCCAGCCGGATATCGATCCCGAGTCGAGTCCAGATCCCGGTCCATCCGCTGTTGCCGAAGCGGAAGAACGAGACGAGGAGGAAGACGAGAGCCGCCGTGACGCCGTCGCCCAGCATGAGCGCGAGGCGCAGCGCCATGAGGTGTCGTCGGATCATTCGCCGCCCACTCTACGGGAGCCTGCTTCGCATTATCAAACTCTTGACACTTCCCGTAACCCGATTCCGGCGGGAAGGCTGGTCTACACTCTGGCACGTTCACCGAGTCGGCCCCGCCCGCGAGGAAGCGGGTCCCCAACCCCGGGAGGCTTCAATGGCGCTGAAGGGTGTCGTGCTGGCCGGAGGCAGCGGCTCGCGCCTCTTTCCGATGACGCTCGTCACCAACAAGCACCTGCTGCCCGTCTACGACCGGCCGATGATCTTCTACCCGCTCCAGACCCTGGCCGAGATGGGCTGCCGCGAGGTCCTGGTGGTCGTTGGTGGCAGGTCGGTGGGGGACATCCTCGAGCTGCTCCACGACGGGTCCGACCTCGGCCTGAGCCTCACCTATCGCTACCAGCGCGGAGCGCTCGGGATTGCCCATGCCATCGGGCTGGCGAAGGACTTTGCCGGCGACGATCCGATTGCGATCGTGCTGGGCGACAACATCCTCAACGGCTCGCTGCGCGCATTCGCCGACGAGTTCGCCGCCGGAGCGTCCGAGGCGGGCGCCGTCCTCAAGCAGGTCCCCGACCCGCACCGATTCGGCGTGGCCGAGTTCGACAATGACGGTCGGATCGTCGGCTTCGAGGAGAAGCCGGAGCACCCGAAGAGCGATCTGATCCCGATCGGCGTCTACCTCTTCCGGCCGTCGGTCTTCGACGCGATCCACTCGCTCAGGCCCTCGGCCCGCGGCGAGTTCGAGATCACCGACCTCCTGAACCACTACCTGCGCGCCGGCCAGCTGGCTCACACCGTCTTCGCCGGGGAGTGGCACGACGCGGGCACCATCGACTCGCTCCGTGAGTCGACCAACTTCGCCGCCGAGTGGGCGAGCGAGCGCCCCGTCGTCACCGGCCACGACCCCTCGGAAGTCGACGCCGAAGCCATCGACGCGGGCGAGCTCTCGTCGTGACGCTGCGGCACCTCCTCGTCACCGGTGGCGCCGGCTTCATCGGCTCGAACTTCGTGCGCCACGCCCTCGCCCGTGACTCTGCGGTACGGGTCACCGTCCTCGACAAGCTCACCTATGCGGGAAACCTGGCCAACCTGGCCGATCTCGCCGACGAGCCGCGCTACGCCTTCGTGCAGGGAGACATAGGGGATCCAGAGGTCGTCGACCAGCTCGCCGCCGAGGCCGATGCGATCGTCAACTTCGCGGCCGAGTCGCACGTCGACCGCAGCATCGACGCCCCCGACGCATTCATCCAGACCGATGTGCACGGCACCTTCGTCCTGCTGGAGGCCGCCCGGCGGCACGGGCACGCGCGCTACCTCCAGGTCAGCACCGACGAGGTGTATGGCAATGTCGCGACCGGCTCATCCAGCGAGGACGACCCGCTTCGGCCGCGCAGTCCCTACTCGGCGAGCAAGGCTGCGGGCGACCTGCTCGTCCTTGCCTATCACGCGACCTACGGCCTGCCGGTGCTCGTCACCCGCGCCAGCAACAACTTCGGCCCGTTCCAGTACCCCGAGAAGATCATTCCGCTCTTCGTCACGAACGCGATCGACGACGAGCCACTCCCGCTCTACGGCGACGGCCAGCAGATCCGCGACTGGCTCTTCGTCAGCGACCACTGCGAGGCGATCTCTGCGGTCCTTGAGCGCGGGGAGCCGGGCGAGGTCTACAACGTCGGAGGCGGCAACGAGCTCACCAACCAGGCCCTGACGAACGCCATCCTCGAGCTGCTCGGCAAGCCGGCCACCCTGATCCGGCGGGTGGAGGATCGTCCCGGCCACGACCGGCGCTATTCGGTCGACTCCGCCAAGCTCCGGGCTCTCGGCTGGGAGCCGAGCCAGTCGTTCGAGGACGACCTGGCGGCGACGGTGGCCTGGTACCGCGATCGCGATGACTGGTGGCGGCCGTTGAAGAGCGGCGAGTACCTCGACTACTACCGTCGTCAGTACGGCGAGCGGCTCGCGAACAGCGCGATGGTCGATTGAGATGAGCCAGCGCGTCGTGGTGGTGGGTGCCAGGGGCCAGCTCGGACGACAGCTCGTCGACGCCTTTGCCGCCGCCGGAAATGCCGTCGTCAGCGTGAATCGCTCCCAGCTCGACCTCGCCGACCCCGCGGCGGGCGAGGTGATTGCATCGCTCGAGCCGGAGATCGTTGTGAATGCGGCGGCCTGGACCGATGTTGACGGCTGCGCCCGCTCACCCGAGCGCGCCATGCTGCTGAACGGTGTCGCTCCCGGACGGATGGCTGGCGGTGCCGCCCGCGCCGGCGCGCTCTTTGTACAGATCAGCACGAACGAGGTCTTCGACGGGAGCGCCTCGGCACCATACGCGGAGGACGGTCTGCCGAGCCCCATCAATCCGTACGGCGCATCGAAGCTGGCGGGGGAGCGCGCAGTCGCGGAGGCCGCGCCGCGCCATCTGATCGTGCGGACGGCATGGCTCTTTGGGCCAGGGGGCACGAACTTCGTCACGAAGATCCTCGCCGCGGCAGATCGAGCGCTGGCCGGCGACACCCCACTGGGCGTCGTCGCCGACGAGTGGGGGAACCCGACCTGGACGCCGGCCCTCGCCGCCGCGATCGTCGGGGTGACCGACGCCCATGTGCCCGGCAGCATCGTGCACCTGGCCGGGTCGCCGGCGGCGAGCCGGCTCGAGTGGGCCACGGTCGCGCTGGAGGGGCGTCGCGAGGTGCGGCTCGAGCCGACCTCGCGATCGGCGTTTCCACGGGCCTCCCGGGTCCCCCCTCGCGCCGTCCTCCGCCCGACCCCGGGATTGCCGCGGCTCACCTGGGGAGAGGAGACGCGCGCCTACGTCGCCTCCCTGGTCGAGGCCGCGTCGAGCGCCGGGCCGGCGCGGTGAGGCCAGAGGCCCCCGAGCTGCTGGCGGCGGCGGTGGCCGGTCGGTACGCGCTGCCCGCCTTCAACGTGAACAACATGGAGACGATCCAGGGGATCCTCGCCGCGGCCGAGGCGGCCGGCTCGCCGGTGATCCTGCAGATCAGCCCGGGCGCGATCGCCTACGCGGGGTACGAGACGATCCGCGACCTCGCCTTCACCGCCGCGACGCGGTCGAGCGCGGCAGTCCTCGTGCACCTGGACCATTGCCGCGACCCCGAAATGGTCGACCGGGCGCTGGCCGATGGATTCACGTCGGTCATGTTCGACGGCTCGCCGCTCCCACTCGCTGAGAACGTCGCGATCACGCGTCGCCTGGTCTCGGACGCGCACGCGGCCGGCGCCATCCTCGAGGGCGAGCTCGGCACGATCGGCGGGTCGGAGGATTCCAGCCTCGAGGCCGCTCGACGGGAAGCCGCGACGCCCGACCAGGTCGCGGCTTTCGCCGCCGATACCGGGGTGGACATCCTGGCGCCCGCGCTGGGCAGCCTCCACCGGATGCCCGACGACTCGGTCAAACTGGACATCGCGCTCCTCGCGGCGCTCGCACGGGCGGCCGGCACCCCGCTCGCGCTGCATGGTGGCTCAGGGGTCGTGCGTGCCCAGCTCCCGGCCGCCGTGGACGCGGGGGTCGGGAAGGTGAACATCTCGTCGCGAGTTGGGCGCGCGCTCGCCGACGGCATCGCCCGGGAGCTCGAGGGACCGAGCAGGGACCTGCGGCACTACCTCGGCGCTGGAAGGTCGGCCGTCCGCGAGCTCGCGATCGAGTACATGGAGCTCTGCGGGAGCGCAGGCCGCGCACCGCGAGCCACGGCCCTGGTCGACGCCGCGGCCGGGACCGAGGAGCCGGAATGAGCGACGTCCTCGTGCTCAACCTCGGGCTGAAGTCGATGCGAGCTGCGGTCTTCGGACCCGCCGGTGAGCGGCGCGGGATCGCCTACCGGCCGATCGCCACCTCCCTCGCCGAGGGTCGGGTCGAGCAGGATCCGAACGAATGGTGGCGCACCGGCGAGGAGGTGATCGCGGAGGTGCTCGGGCAGGTCGACCTCTCGGCCGTCGGCGCGATCACCGTCACTGCCTCCGCAGGCTGCCTCGTCCCGCTGGACGCCAGCTGCCGCCCGCTCGGCATGGCGATCATGATCAGCGACGTTCGCGCCGCCTCCCAGGCGGAGGCGATCGGAGGCCAGCGCGTCTTCCTGGAGATGGCCAGACCGCAGCGCCGGGTGACTCCGGACCTGATGCTTCCCAAGATCATGTGGCTGCGGGACCACGAGCCCGAGCGCTACGCGGCGGCCCGCTGGTTTGCCTCCCCGAATGATTTCCTCGTTGCGTGCCTCACCGGCGAAGTGGTCACCGATCCCCTGAACGCCAGCAAGTACCTCCATGGCCTCGGCGGAGATGGCTATCCGGAGGCGCTGCTCTCCGCGATCGGCCTCGATTCCGGTTCGTTCCCACCGGTGGCCGGCACCGACCTGGGTCTGCCGGTCCGGCCCGAGCTGCAGGAGCGCTTCGGCCTGCCCGCCGGATGCCAGGTTGTCCTCTCAGCCTACGACGCGATTTGCGCGGTCTACGGCGCCGGCGTTTCGGTCAGCGGCGAGGCGTGCGACGTCTCGGGCACGGTGACGAGCTTTCGCGCCGTGACGGACCTTGAGATCCGCGACCCGGCGGGCCGACTATTCTCCGCGCCTTACGTGCGACCCGGGTTATTCCTGATCGGCGGTTCCAACAACCTCGGCGGCGGCGCCATCGAGTGGGTGAAGCAGCTCCTGTACGACCTCGAGGCCGATCCCTATGCCGCCATGGATCTGGACGCGGCCGATCCGCCGCCCGGGGCAGCGGGGATCACCTTCTTGCCCTACTTGCTTGGCGAGCGCGCGCCGGTCTGGGACCCGAGCGCCCGCGCGGTCTTCTTCGGGCTCGGACGCAACCATCGGCGCAGCGACCTGCTCCGAGCTGTTTTCGAGGGGGTTGGATACAGCGTGCTCGATATCGCGGAGCGACTGCGCGAGCTCGGAATCCGGGTCGACCGGGTGGTCGCGTCGGGCGGGCTCGCCCGCATCGAGCCGATCCTCCAGATCAAGGCGGACATGCTGGGCGTCCCGTTGACGGTGACGCAGGAGCTGGAGAGCACCGCCCTCGGCGCCGCGATCCTGGTGAGCGTGAAGACCGGTGGCTACGCATCGATCGACGAGGCGATCAGGGCGGCGGTCAGGTTCGGGCGCACGTTCGAGCCGGACCCGGCGCGCACCGAGATGTACCGGGACTTCTTCGGGATCTACCGAGGCCTGTATGCGTCGCTCCGCGACCTCTTCGCGGAGCGAGAGGAGCTGCTGGCGCGCCACGCCGAGGTCCTGCGCACGCAGCCTGCTCGCAGCGAGAACCTGTGACGCTCGCGCAGCCATTCGACTTCATGCTCGACACCGAGATCCGCTTCGGGCTGGGGCGCCGCCGTGAGGTCGGGGAGGTGGTGTCCGGCCTCGGGCGGCGCGCCGTCCTCGTGACGGGCGCCCGCTCGCTGGAACGTGGCGGATTCGGCCACGAGATCAGGGCGTCGCTAACGGCAGCCGGCGTCGAGTTGGTGGACCACGTGACCACCGGCGGCGAGCCCGACGACGAGGCGGTTCACGCCGCGGCGGAACGGCTCGTCGCGGCACGGCCCGACGCGGTCGTGACCGTTGGTGGCGGCTCAACGATGGACCTCGCCAAGGCGGCCGCGATCGTGGCCGGCGGGGCCGATCTCGGCGAGCTCCTTGCCGGGGAGCCAGTCCCGCGCCCGATTGGGCCACCGGTGGTCGCGCTGCCGACGACCGCCGGCACCGGCGCCGAGGTGAGCCGCGGGGCGATCCTCTTCCAGCGGGACGCGACTCGAAAGCGTGCCATCCGCGGGCGCGGCGTGGCCCCGCGCGTCGCAATCGTGGACCCGGAGCTCACTCTGGGCGCGGATCGATCGATCACCGCCGAGGCGGGATTCGACGCCGCCGCGCACGCCCTGGAGACGGCCGTCTCGCGCGCCGCATCGCCCCTCAACATCGCACTGGCGGGTGACGCGTTGCGTCGTCTCCTCCAGGCCGTACCGCAGGCGATCGCCGAGCCGGACTCGATCGACGCGCGGAGCGGGGCCGCTTACGCAGCACTCCTGATGGGAATCAACCTGGCGACTGCATCGACCTGCTTGCCCCATCGGATGCAGTACGCCCTCGCCGGATTCACCGATGCCTCGCACGCGCGGGGCGTGGCGGCGATCATGCCGGCATGGCTGCGACGCACGCGGGTCCACGCCGTCGAGCGCCTCGACGAGTTGGCGGTCCGCTGCGGCGTCTCCCCTACGGAGCCTCCCGGAGTTGGCGCCGATCGCCTGATCGAGCGGATCGGCGACTGGATGCGCGAGATCGGGATGGTTGGCGGCCTGGCGTCGCTTGGCGTTCGGCCGGACCAGGTTGCCGACATCGTGTCGAGGGTGGAGGGAACGCTGGCCAACGACCCGGGTCCGACGGCGCCCAGCGATCTCGCGGAGTTGGCCGTGGCCAGTCTGTGAGGAGGGGTCCGTGGATGCACTGATCATGGCCGCCGGCCGAGGGTCGCGACTCGGCGCCGAGACGGAGGGACGGCCGAAGTCGCTTGTCGACCTGGGCGGAATCTCGCCGCTCGAGCTGCAGCTCGACCTGCTCGCCAGCCGCGGCGTGGAGCGGGTCGTGGTGGTGACGGGCTATGAGCGGGGACAGGTCGAAGCGGCGGTGAGCGCCCGCCTGCGCACGCCGATGACGGCCGCATTCGTCTGGAACCCCTTCTGGTCGGTGACAAACGTGATCGGCTCAGCGTGGATGGCGCGAAAGCACCTTTCCGACGACTTCGTCTACCTCCACGCCGATACCGTCTTCGAGCCGAGCGTTCTTGATGACCTCATCACCAGCGACGCCGACGCCGCCCTGCCCATCGACGTTCGCGAGTGCGAGCCGGAGCAGATGAAGGCCGCCCTCGACGGCGATCGGGTCCTCAGGCTGTCAAAGGAGCTGCTTCCGGCTGAGACCGCTGGCGAGTTCATCGGGGTCGGCATCTTTCGCGCGGCTGCGGTCTCGCGCATCGTAGAGGGCATGGATGCCGAGCTGGCAGCGGGCGGGCTCGCGTCCTACTTCGAGGCAGCCGTGAATCGAGCCATCGAGGCCGGGCTGAAGGTACGCGCCATTCCGACCGCCGGGCGCGCATGGACGGAGATCGACTTCCCGGCCGACCTGGCGCTCGCCCGCAGCCTCCTGCCGAGGCTTCGTCCGTGACGCTGCAGCGCGTGCTCGAGGTCGCCCGGAAGCGGCCGGAGCAGGAATTCGCGCTCAACCGACTGTACGGCGCCCATCTGTCGCCGTACTTCACCCTCGTTTGCCTCAAGCTTGGCCTCAGCCCGGACCAGGTCACCCTGCTCGGTGCGGCCTTTGGTGCGACCGGGGCAGGCATCCTCTTCCTGCCGCTGGGATGGTGGTCGGCTGCGGCGGTCGCGGCACTCCAGATCGGCTACATCCTCGACTTCTCAGACGGGCAGGTGGCCCGGTTCACGGGTCGGAGCTCGGTGGCCGGTTCGTACCTCGACTGGCTGACGCACTTCTACGTCCCGGTGCTCACCGCGCTCGGCGTGTCGGCCAGCCTCGCGTGGTCGGCCCAGCAGTTCGCGTACCTGCCGCTCGGCGCGGTTGCGGCGATCGAGCTCGCCGCCTTCACCTTCTCCTGCAAGGAGCATGTGCTCATCGCGATGCAGCGGGAGGACCCCTCGCTGGCGAACAGTGCGCCGTTCCAGGCGGCGTTACGGGACGACGCCCGTCCCAGTGACGTCGCCGCGGCCGGTGTCGCCTCGATGGCGGTCGAGGACCGCGGGGGGATCGCCGGTCGCGCCCACGGTCGTTCGCTCCGCTCGCTCATCGGGGAGGTGCTCATCTATCCCGGCAGCGTCCACCTCGTCACCCTGGCGGTGCTGCTCGACATATTGCTGGCGCTGACGCTCCCCGCGGCCCCTTCCGCCCGCGGCGTGCTGCTGGGCCTGTGGGCGCTGGCGTTCCCGGCCCACCTGATGCTGAGCGCGCGCCGTAATCACGCGCTGATCCGCATGGTCGAAGCGAGACGCGACGCCGACGGTCGAGCAGACGCCGATGGCTGACCAGACGCGGCCCGCCAGGCCGCGAACCCTGGCGCAGGTACGGGACGCCGGCCAGAACGATCGCCACCTCCTCGCCGACCCCACCTACGCGCGGCTCGCCATCCGGCGCATCTCTCCGTACGTCACGTTCGCGATCACCCGCTTCACGGCACTGCCGGCCGATGCCGTGACTGCGCTCTCCATCACGGCCGGGGTCGCCGGCGGGCTGGCGATCGTCCCGGCGAGCGCCACGGCCTACCTCGTCGCCGTCCTCCTCCTCCAGCTGGCATACCTGCTCGACGTCGTGGACGGCGAGGTGGCCCGGGTCCGCGGTACCTCCGGCCTGCGCGGCACCTACCTGGACCTCGCCGGCCACTTCATCCAGAACCGGGCGCTCTACGGCGCGGCCGGCTACGCGCTGATGGTCGAGAGCGACTTCGCGCCGTGGGCAGCCGCATTGGCGCTGCTCGGGGTCGCCTTCGCGTCGCCATTCGGCGACCAGGCTCGGCTCAACGTGACCGGCCGACGGCCGGCCGCGGCCGACCTCTCCCACGGGCGGATCGATGCGTCCCCGCTCCCTGCCGGCGCCTCGCCAATGACGATCCTCTACTGGCTCTACCGGCGGGTGGCCTTTCTCTGGAACTACCCGGCTTCGATGAATCTCTTCTGCCTCGCCCTGCTGGCCGACGGGGGTCGCATGGCACTCGGCGGGGCGGCGCGGCCGCTGGTGCTCCCCGTGCTCGCCGGGGTCTTCGCGGGTACCCTTGCCGCGAAGCAGCTGGCCAACGCGGTTCGCATCCTGCACTCCGACTCATGGACCACGGCGTGAGCCAATGACGCCGGCACCCTACGGCCCCGGCCCATCGATGCCGCGTCGGACCGCGATCCTGCTGGTCGGGCGCATCATCTCAGCCGGTACCACGCTGGTCGTGCTGGCGCTCGTCGGGCGGCTGCGGGGCGACGTGGAGCTCGGAGCCGTCGCGCTCGGCTTTGCGATCGGCTCCATCGCCGGCGCCCTCTCCGACCTCGGCGCGATCTCGCTCCTCGTCCGGGAGGCGGCGCGGGAGCCAGGGCGCGCCGGCCCGCTGCTGATCGGCATGTCGCTCCTCCGACTGGTGACGCTCAGCGTGGCGATCATGGTCGCCGCGGTGGTGGCGCTCGCCATCGGGGGAGACGCGGCGCCGACGATCCTCCTGGTCGCGACCGGAATCGCGATCCAGTCGTTCGCCGAGCTGACCCGGGCCGTCTTCATGGCTCGCCAGCGATTCGGCGTCAGCGCCGCGCACATCGTGGTCGAGAACCTTGCCTGGGTCGGCGTCGTGACCGGGCTGCTCGCCCTGCGCCCCGACCTCCCGAGCGCCGTGATCTTCGGCGCCGGTGTCGCCGTCCTGGTGAGCTCGGCGCTCGCGGGCTTCGCCCTCGTGGCCCTCATCGGCCGCGTCTCGATGGGACTCCCCACCGGCACCGAGTTTCGCCGCCTCGCTGGCCAGTCTCCGCCCTTCGCGGCATTCGCGGTGCTCGGGATCGCCTACACCCGCGTCGACACCGTAATCGTCGGCCTGCTGATCCCAGGCGGGCTGGCGGCGGCCGGCTCCTACTTCGCTGCTACCCGCCTCATCGCGTCGTTCGAGTACGTCCCGGAGGCGGCTGCGCGAGGCGCCTTCCCGGAGCTTGCGCGGCGGTTCGTCCACGAGCCCGAGCGGGTGGCGCCGCTGCTCGGGCAGGTGGGGCGCGGCCTGCTGCTGATCGGCGGGGCGGTCCCGGCGGTGCTCGTCTCCACCGGTGATCGGCTGCTGCCGGCCCTCTTCGACACCCCGCCCGAGACGGGCTGGGTTCTCGCCGCGCTGTCGCTCGCGGTGCCGATCCGCTACCTCGGCTACCTCTACGGCGTCGCGCTCACGAGTGCGGACGCGCAGGGAAAGCGCGTCGCGGCGGCCGCCACGGCGCTGGCGCTGGTGATCGGCATCAACCTCCTTGCGATTCCGGCGTTCGGGCTGGTGGCCACTGTCGGGGGAGCCATTGCTGCTGCGCTGGCGGTAGGGGCGCTCTATGCGCTCTTCGTTCGCCGCCAGTTCGGGTCGGTCGGAATGGACCCCACGGCGATGATCGGCCTGGCGGCTGCCTCGACGATCGGCGCGCTGGCCGGACTGGCGGTGCGGGCGGCGGCGCCGGAGCCGTGGGCGCCGCTGCTGGCCGGTGCGACGGGCCTCGTCGCCTACGGGCTGGTTGCGCTCATCGGGCCCGGACGGCCGATGCTTGGCGCTTGGCAGCGCTCCCGGCTCGCCGGCGGATGAGCCAGCCGGTCGACGTCCTCTTCCTGCATGCCTCCGACGAGGCGTATGGCGCCGACCGGGTCCTGCTCAGCCTCGTCCTGGCACTCCGGGACCGCGGGCAGCGGGTGGCGGTCATCCTTGCGGACGACCTACCGCCCGGCTGGCTCAGCTCGCAGCTCGCCGCAGAGGGGATTGCCTTCGAGCGCGGGCCGCTCGCGCCGGCCCGACGTCGCTATCTGCGGCTTGCCGGCCTGCCCGCCTACCTGCGCGCGCTCATCGCCGCGCGCCGCCATCTTCGCCGGCGGGTGCGGGCCCTCCACGCGCAGATCGTCCACGTCAACACGACCGCGCTGCTGGTCGCCGCCATCCTCGGACGCCCGGGCGGCTGCCGCATGGCGTGGCACGTCCACGAGATCGTGGTCCGGCCACGGCCGATCGCCTGGCTGCTGCGCCTCGCGCCGGTCCTGACCGCCGATCGCGTCATCTGCGTGAGCGATGCCGTGCGCCGACACCTGACGCAATGGGGGCTGCGCGCCGGCCGGATCGTGACGGTCCGCAACGGCATCCCGCCGCGCGAGCCCGCACCGCTTGCCGCGCTGTCGGGTGACGGGCCGCTGGTTGCCTACATCGGCCGGCTCAACCGATGGAAGGGGTACGACCTCTTCGTGCGGGCCCTGGCGCAGGTCGCTCCCGCATTCCCGGCTGCGCGGTTCGTGGTGGCGGGCGACCCGCCGCCCGGCGAGGAGTGGCGGACCCGGGATCTCCAGGAACGCCTCGCCGCAGCTGGCCTGACCGATCGCGTGCTGACACCCGGGTTTATCGCCGATGGCGCAGCCGTGTGCGACGCGGCAGACGTGGTCGCCGTTCCGTCGACCTGGCCGGATCCGTTCCCGACCGTGGTCCTCGAGGCGATGCGGGCGGGCTGCGCGGTCGTGGCCGCCTCCGGCGGTGGCGTGCCCGAGATGGTCGAGAATGGCGTGAGCGGGGTCCTCGTGCCTCCCGGCGACACGGGGGCACTGGCCGATGCCATCTCGGCGCTGCTGGCCGAGCCACGACGCATGGAACGGCTCGGGGAGGCCGCACGCGCCCGCGTGGCCGCGGAATTCTCGGTCGAGCGGATGGTCGAGGGTGTGGTGGCGGTCTACCGGGACCTCGGGCGGTGAGCGCAACCAAGCCGAACGGAGCTGCCGTCGGGCTTACTGTCATCTGCGTCACCTATCAGAGTCGTGGTGACGTCGTCGACTGCCTGCGGTCGGCAGTGGATTCCGCGGATGGAGCGGGCGTCGCGACCGAGCTCATCGTGGTGGACAACGCCTCGACCGATGGAGCGGCCGATGTCGCCGCCGCGGCATTCCCCGCCGCCACCGTCATGCGCAACGCCGAGAACCGGGGGTTCGGCGCCGCCAACAACCAGGCCTTCGCGATGGCCCGCGGCGAGTGGTGGCTGCTGCTGAACCCCGATGCACGACTCGACGACGGGACGGTTGCCGCGCTCCACGCGGCGATTACCGCGAATGCTCGGCTGGCCGCCGTTGGACCGTCCATCTCGGGCGCGGGCATCGGCGGCGCCGAGAGCGCGGGAATGCTCCCCGGCCTTCGCTCCCTCGCCAGCCACTTCCTCTTCCTGAACCGGCTCATCCCCGACGATCGGGGCGGCGCCTGGCGCGGCTGGATGCTCCGCCCCTCCACCCGAACGGCGACGCGCAGCGTCGAATGGATCAGCGGCGCAGTCGCGCTCCTGCGCCCCGCGGCGATCAGGGAGATCGGCGGGTTCGACGAGAGCATCTTTCTGTATGGCGAGGATACGGACCTGTGCGCCCGCCTCCTCGAGCGCGGCTGGTCGGTAGGTCTGGCTCCGTCCGCTCGGGCGCATCACGCCATCGGTGGCAGTCAGGCCCCGGGGGGCACGCGCTGGGTCGACGGGATCGAGGATTTCCTGGCACGCCGAGGGCGCTCTCGCGTCAGCCGAAGCGTGGGCCTGCTGTGCATGGCGATCGGCCTGGGCGTCCGTGGGCTCCCACGAGGGAGAGTCGCGGCCGCCCGGCAAGCGAGGGACTCCCTGCGGATGCGCAAGGCCGCGCGCCGGGCGCTGGTCCTCTCCGCTTCCGTCCTGCTGGCACGCCCAGGCCCGTCAGGGGACCAGCGTTCCCGGTACGAATAGCCCATCGCCCTTCGGGCTCGCGCGCGCGAACCTTCATCTCAAATGTCCGTCACGGGCGCCCGTGTGCGCCGCTATCTCCTCACGCTACTGGTCGCCGGTCTGGCGCTCGGCGCCCAGGCGACGCCTGCGGCCGCCTCGCCGCCGGTGACGACGACGATGATCGAGTCGTACGACACCTCGCTGACGGACTGGTTCGTGGCCAGCGGCCCGGGGACGATCACCTCGGTCACGTCGCCGAAGAGCCAGGGCTCGGCCGCGATGCAGATCGACTACGACTTCACGAGCGCGACGCAGGTCTACCTTTCGCCGAAGCAGAGCACGCACGCCGTCGAGCTGCCGGGATTGCCGCGCTCGATCTCGGTCGACGTCCATGGCGACGGCAGCTGGAACGTCGTCTACCTCCAGCTCCGCGACTCGAGCGGCGAGATCTTCCTGTACTGGGTGGGGAACGTCAGCTTCACCGGCTGGCAGACGATGACGATCGAGCCGGGAAAGGTGGCGCCGGCCACCACCCAGTCCGGCAATGGCGATGGGATCCTCGACCTGCCGATCCAGCTCTACAAGTTCGTCCTCGGCAAGAACCCGGGCGGGACCAAGACAGTCTCCGATATCACTGTCGACAACATCGTCTACAGCTACGAACCGTGGTCACCGCTCCGCGCCTTGACCCCGATCTTCGTGCCATCGGCTGGGCAGTCGACGACCGTACGGGTCGGGCCAGCCGAGGCCGGTAGCGTCACGCTCACGCTCAAGGACGAGTCGGCCCGGATCCGAACCTTCTCCGGCAGCGCCGCGGGAGGCGCAGCCGAGCTCTCGTGGGCATGGAACGGCAAGGCCGACAACGCTGCCATGATGAGTGGCTCCGTCCGCGCCAAGCTGACCATCACTCGATCAGGCAACACCTGGACCTACGGCCTGCCATATCTGGCAGGCCTGCCGGCACGCTACGAGTCGGCCAGCCCCGCCTCGATCGTCGGGATCAACTCGCATCTGACGACCGTCAACACGGTCGACCGCGCAGAGGCCGAGCGGCAGGCGCGCCTCATGGAAGGTGCCTGGATCCGGATGACGCGGGAGTCGTTCGACTGGAACCGGCTCGAATCGCGCAAGGGCTGGTTCGAGTGGGCGAAGTTCGATCAGGCGGTCGAGGTCGCGCGTGCGCACCACGTCAGCATCCTCGGGCGGCTCGAGTTCTCCGCCTCGTGGGCATCGTCAGCGCCCGCGTCGGCCCCCGCCGGCGACCGACCCTTCTACGCACCCAGCAGCAACGCCGACTACGCCGCCTACGCGAAGGCGGTCGTGCATCGCTACAAGGACCGCATCCACGTCTGGGAGATCTGGAACGAGGAGAACTCGTCGATCTTCTGGAAGCCCGCCCCGTCCGCAGCCGCCTATGCGGCGATGCTGAAGGCAGCGTATGCGGCGATCAAGGCGGAGGACCCGGCTGCGACCGTGGTCCTCGGCGGCACGGCTGGATTCGACAAGGCCTTCATGGATGGGATCGTGGCCGCAGGCGCGTGGAGCAGTTTCGACGCGCTCGCGATCCACACCTACGTCGCGGTGCAGCCGGAGTCGAGCATGATGGCGACCTGGCTCGAAAACGCCCGGGCCTACCTCGACACCAAGGGGCAAAAGCCTCTCTGGATCACCGAGTTCGGCTGGTCCACCTACACCGGATCGGGCAGCTCGTACGTCGGTGTGACCGAGGCCAAGCAGGCCGATTACACCGCCCGTGGCTACCTCATGGCCGCACGCCTTGGGATCCGCGGGGTGTTTGCCTACGAGCTGATCGAGAACGGCAACAGCACCACCACTCGCCTCGACAACTATGGGCTGGTCGAGCTCGGCGGCCGCCAGAAGCCGGCGTACGGCGCCCTGCGACGCGTGGCCGAGGCCCTCGACGGCGGCACGAGCGCCGGGGCGGCGTCACCGAATGCCGCATCTCGTGTGACGGTCGCCGGCCTCGATTCGATCGCCGGGTGGTCGGCGACCCCGCTGGGTGGCGGCTCGGCCTCGATCGCCCTCTCGGCCTCGCGCCACAGCGGCACCGGCTCGATGCAGCTCACCTACAACTTCACCCCGACGTCGAGCGGGGTAGAGCTGAAGCGCAACCTCGCGATCTCGGGGAGCCCCACCAGCATCTCCGTGTGGGCCTATGGGGACGCGTCCGCCAATCCGGTCTACATCAAGATCGCGGATGCGACCGGTGAGACGTTCCAGGGCGCGGTCGGCAGCCTTCAGCATTCATGGCAGCGGTTGGTGCTCTATGGCGACGGCGCCGACATCAACTGGACCCACTCGGGCGGCGACAACGACGGGGCATTCGACTACCCAATCACCCTGAAGTCGATCTTCGTCTTCCGGGGCGGTATCGGCAAGCTCTCGGGGATCTCCTACTTCGACGACGTCCAGGTGGAATCGGGTCCGCGGGTGCGGGGTGTGGTCATCAGCCGTCGGAGCGGGATCAACCAGGCGCTCTACGCGATCGGCTCCAGCCCAACCGCCTCCGTGCCGGTGACGGGGGGCGCGGCCTGGCGGGTGGACGGATCATCGTCCACGCCGCTCACGGTCACCGCCGGGAAGGTGAGCGTCGGCCTCGCTTCGATGCCGATCAACATCCTCTCCGCCCCCGGCCTCGCGCCTGGGAGTATCAGCCCGAACGGCGACGGGACAGACGACACGACGACCATCTCCTGGCTGGCAGGGGATAGAGCCAAGTACACGTTCCAGGTGCTGACCACGGGTGGCGCCCTGCTGCGGAACGTCGCCGTCGACCAGACGGTCGACGCCGGGCTGCGCAGCTCGGTGTGGGATGGGAAGTTCTCGGGCGTGCGCGCCTCCCCCGGCACCTACACGCTCCGGATCGCCATCATCGGCCCGGACACCCGGACCTCGTACCTGGTCAAGAACATCGTCGTCCTATAAGCAACCCGCCCGTGCCTTGCGCGGGCTAGGATGCACCGCAGCATCCGCCACGCAGGGGTAGTCGCTGGTCGTGCTCGACGCATTGCCGTTCGTTGCCGTCGACCTGGTGCTCGGCATCGTCGCGGTGCGCCGGCCATGGGTCGCCCTGGTGGCACTGCTCGGCGTCCTTCCCGTCAACGGGGCGCTGACCCAGGTTGTTCCGCGCCTCTTCGGTCTGTCCAATCCAGCCCAGATCGCTCTTGCCGCCTGGCACGACGCGCTGGTCGCCGGTATCGCCCTGGCGGGGTTGCTGGCCCTCGTTCGAGCTCGAGAGCGTTCGCTCGACCTCGTCGAATGGCTCATCGCCGCCATCCTCGCGGTTGGGCTTGTGTACGTAGCCGTCTCGCCGGTGACGTTCACCGCCTTTTACGTGTACCGCGTCCTCTACGAGCCGCCACTCCTCCTCGCCGCCATCACCGTCCTGGCTCGGTATGCAGGCACGCCTGGCTGGATCCCCGCGCGCGCAGCGTTGGCCTTGATTCTGAGTTCCGCCATCAGCGCGCTCTACGCCTGGCCGCAGGTTTATGTCTTCCGGTTCTCCTATCTCCAAAAGTTCTACACGGACCCCGGCGACCAGATCCACCATTCCTTCCTGGCGCACGGCCTGAATCAGCCCCGCGCGATTGGCCTGTTGCATTCGCCGAACGAGTTCGGTGCCGCGCTGGCGATCGCGATCGCCCTGCTGGTTGTGCCGGGCCTGCTCAGGATTCGTGACTGGATGCGCGCATGGCTTCTGGCCATCCTGGCGATGGCGCTTCTCATCTCGTTTTCGCGCAGCGCCTGGCTCGCCACGCTGGTTTCATCCGGCCTCATCCTCTGGCTGTCCCGAGCACAGCTGCGCAGCCTCATCGCCGTCCGCCCGGACAGCCGTCGCCGGACCCTGCTCACCATCGGCGCGCCGATCCTTGCGTCGGTGATCCTGACCATTGCGGTCTTCACGACCTCCGGCGCGGCAGCCCTCGTCAAAGCAACCGCGACCGGCAACGACCCCTCGGTGGGGAACCGTCCCCATAGCGTCCGGGCAGGGCTGACCGTCCTCTTCGAGCATCCGCTCGGCCTTGGACTCGGGACGGCTGGCCCGAAGGCCGCTCGATTCGACGAGACCCAGGGGCGGCCGCGAATCCTGACAGAGACCTGGTACATCCTCTATGCCATCCAGGTGGGCCTCATTGGCTTCGGGCTTCTCGCGGTGACCGCGGTCACGATCCTGCGACGCCTGTGGACCGATCGGCTCAGGCCCATCAGCAGGGCGGCGTTTGGCATCGCATTCGGGCTCGGGGTGGGTGCCATCTTTATCCCGGTGATCGAGGATCCGACCGTCTCCACGCCGCTGTGGGCGATCATCGGACTGGCGCTCGCGGGAATGGCCGTCACCGCGCGAGGCGGGGGCGCCACTGACCCGTCCTAGACGGGGAGCCGGATCGCACCCTCACCGCTGACGAATGCGAGCCTACGGGCGAAGGGCCGTTGCAACAACGCCTCCAACAGCAGGTTGGCGCCCGTGCCCAGCACGATCGGGACCAACCCGTCAGCGAGCATGAACCATCCGCTGGAAGAGCTCCTCGTACTCCTCGGTGACCCGGTCCCAGGAAAAGAGTCGCGCCGCCCGCTCCGCCGCCGCGGCGCCAAGCCGGCTTCGAATGGCCGGGTCCGAAGCAAGCTCGTCGAGGCGCCGGCCCAGGTCGGCGGGATCGTTGCGCGCGTAGTAGACGCCGGCATCGGCCAGCACCTCGCGATGCTCCGGCACGTCATTCGCGACGATCGCCGCGCCACGGCCCATCGCCTCGAGCAGCGCGGGGTGCGTCCCGCCGACCTCGGTGGCCTGGACATACAGCATCGCGTTCGACTGCAGCTCGGCGTAGCCGTCGCCAAAGACGTAGCCGGGCATGATCACGTTCTCGACAGAGGCGGCGGCGCGCTGGAGCTGGGCCTTGTACTCGTCCGCGTACGGGGCGTCGCCGACCAGCACGAGCGGTCCGCCGAGCGCGGCTTGGCCGCCGGCTGCACGATAGCCCTCGATCACCGTCAGGGCGTGATTCTCCGGCTCGAGGCGGCTGACGTAGAGCAGGTACGCCCCGGGCCGCAGCTCAAGCCGGCCGAGTGTCTCCCCGGGCTCGACGCGTCGTGCGTCGGTGCCGTAGGGGATGTAGACCGTCTTGCGCCCGAAGCGCTCCTGGTAGTAGCGGGCGATCATTACGGCATCTGAGACCAGCACGATGGGGAGCTTCGGCGCGAGCCAGGCACAGCCCTGGTAATACCACTGGCCGAGGCGGCTCCACTTCCGGCGCTGCCACTCCAGGCCATCCACGTTAAGAGCGACCCGTGCGCCGCCGAGGCGGGGGATGAGCGCGAAAGGCGCGTTCGCGCTGTTGCAGACAAGCGCGACGTCGAAGTTGCGAACCACGGAGTCGATCGCAGAGATCGCGGTGTGCACGACCGTGTCGAGGTACTTGTGGCGGATGGTGGGGAGCACCCGCAGCTGCATCCCGCGATGCTCGCGGAGGCCCGCGGGCACGGAGTGAGCGCGTCCGTAGACGGTCACCGCGTGGCCGCGCTCGACGAGCCGCGCTCCCAGCTCCTCGGCGAATGTTTCGAAGCCGCCGTAGGCGGCGGGCACCCCCCGAGTCCCAAGGATCGCGATCCGCATCGGCTGCATCCTACGCGACGGCCCGAGCAGGACCGCATGGCATCATGCGCCGATGCCCTCGACCGACCGTCCCATTCGGGTTGGCCTGGACGCGCATGTCGTCGGGCGTCGCAAGACCGGCAACGAGACCTACCTGATCGCGCTGGCGACCGGCCTCGCTGCGCGACCGGACATCGACCTGACCGCCTATCTGGAGCGGGATGCAACGTGGCCGCGACCCACGAATGGCATGGCGGTCAGGCGCCTGCGGACCGGGTGGCCGCAGCTGCGCATCCCGCTCGAGCTGCCGGTGCGTGCTCGGCTCGACCGTGTCGACCTGCTGCACGTGCAGTACGTCGCGCCCCCGATCGCCGGCGTGCCGGTGGTCACCGCCATCCATGACGTCTCGTTCGAGGACGAGCCTGACCTGCTTCCGGCGCTGACGCGCATGCGCCTCCAGGCGACCGTCCGGTTGGCGGTGCGGAGCTCGGCAGTGGTCGTGACACCCTCCCATTTCTCGCGGGCGCGCCTCCTCCACCACTACGACCTCGATCCCGATCGCGTCGTCGTCACCCCAAACGGTGTCCTCCCGCCGGACGGGGAGGGCGCGAATCGGAGCGTGCTGCTGGCCGCGATGGGGGTCGAGGCGCCATTCGTGCTCCAGGTCGGCAACCTGCAGCCACGGAAGAACGTGCCCCGCCTCATCGCGGCGATTGCCGAGGCTCGCGCTGGTGGGGTTGAGCTCGAGCTCATCCTGGCCGGGCAGCGAGACTCGGGTGCGCGCGAGGTAGATTCGGCCATCGCCCGGCACCAGGCCGAGGGCTGGGTCCGCCAGGTTGGGTACGTCGATGACGAACGGCTGGCTGCGCTGTACGCCGCCGCGTCCGTCGTGGCCTATGTCTCCGTCTACGAGGGCTTTGGCCTCCCCGTTCTCGAGGCGATGTCGCGGGGCACACCCGTGGTCGCCGCCAATCGCGCCGCCATCCCGGAGGTCGCCGGGGATGCCGCCTTGCTGGTGGACCCGTACGACGTCCATGCGATCGCCGAGGCGCTCGCCACTGCCGCCGCCGATGACCGGGTCAGGGATCGCCTGCGGATCGCGGGCCCAGCGCGGGCGGCGGCCTTCAGCGTCACGAGCCTGGCCGAGGGCACGATGCGCGCCTACCGAACCGCTCTCGCTAGACGGTGAGCGGTCCCGGCCGCTCCCGCCGGCATCTCGTCCGCTAGCATCGGGCCATGACTGAAGCCGCCCGCCCCCCGATCAGTGTCACGATCAGCACCGTACAGGGCTGGCCGGAGATCGCCCCAGAGCTGCGCACCGCGATCGATTCGGTCGCGGACGTTGGGGGGGAAGTCGTGGTCACGGACGGCAGCGGCAACCCCCCGCCTGGCCCCGAAGAGGTCGGTCCCGCGGTGGTGTGGCTGAGCTACCCGGGCGAATCAGTCTTCCAGCTTCGCGACCGGGGCTACAAGGCCGCTCGCGGCGAGATCGTGGCGATCACCGAAGACCATGTCCGAGTGCCCCCCAGCTGGGCGCGCCAGCATCTCGAAGCTCACGCCAAGCACCCGGAGGCGACGGCCATCGGTGGCTCGGTCGAGAACGCGGCGACCGGCAACGCCATGGACTGGGGCAGCTTCCTGGTCGTGCAGGTCAATGTCGCGACCCCGATCCAGAGTGGGCCGGCCAAGCGCCTCTCAGGCGCGGTCAACGTCTCGTACAAGCGTCACGCCATCGAGCAGATGGAGAACTACGGCGGCCTCGGAGCGATGGATGGGCTTCACCAGCGCCACCTGGCCGCGACGGGGGCCACGCTGATCAATGACGATTCGATCCGCGTCCAGCACGACCAGTCGCTCGGCTTCCGCGGCACGACCGCGATCCACTACAACGCGGGTCGCACGATGTCCGGCTTCAAGCGCCAGCACATGGACGCCGTTCAGTGGATCCGCGTGATCGGCGCACCGGTCGTGCCGTTGGCGCGCTACGTGCGCACCGCGACATTGCTGGGCTCACGCGGGTATGCGCCCCTCGTCGCCCGCTGCACCCCCGCCATGCTGTGGCTGCTGTACTCCCAGGGCGTCGGCCAGTTCGTCGGCTACCTGGCGGGACCCGGCGACAGCCCCGGCAAGGTCCAATAGGCGAATCGGTCGAGCCCAGACCGATGCGGAGCCTGCCCACGAAGCTCGCCGGCGTGCTCCTCCTCGAGCCCGCTGTCGCCGAGGACCCCAGGGGATTCTTCCTGGAGACGTTCAGCCGGCGGCGTTACCAGGAGGCCGGGGTGGCCGACGAATTCGTGCAGGACAACCAGTCGCGCTCGAACGCAGGCACGATTCGCGGCCTCCACTTCCAGAGCGACCCGGGCCAGGCCAAGCTGGTGAGGGTGGCACGCGGCAGGATCTGGGACGTCGTGGTGGACATTCGTCGTTCGTCGGCCACGTTCGGGCGGCACGAGGGATTCGAGCTGGACGATGTGGCGCATCGCCAGGTCTATGTGCCCATCGGCTTCGCGCATGGCTTCTGCGTCCTCTCGGAGGTGGCCGATGTGGCCTACCGCGTCTCCAGCTACTACGACCCGGAGGCCGAGCGCGGCGTGCGGTGGGACGATCCGTCGCTGGGCATCGCCTGGCCCTTGGCGGAACCGATCCTCTCCGAGCGCGACCAACGACTACCCCTGCTCAACGAGATCGCTGATTCGCTACCCGACTGGTGACCCGCGCCGGCCACGGCCAGGAGCCGTGGCGGCCAATGTATCGGAGGAGGCCCATCATGAATGAGACGACCCTCGGTCCAGCAACCCAGCCCCGTTCACGCCGTGCCGTGCTGGCAGCCGCGGCCGGCGGCGCGGCAGCAATTGCCGCCGCGATGGCCCGGCCGGCCCCAACGGAGGCAGCCGCCGGCGCCGCCCTGATCATTGGCAACACCACGAACAACGCGGGCAGCTCGAACACGATCCTGTCGACGACCAGCTCGGTGGTTGCCTTCGAGCTGATCCAGAACGGGCCTGGGACCGCCCTCATGGGCTATGTCACGCCAGCCACTGGCGGGACGCGTGGCGTCTACGGCCGCAGCGACTCCCCCAACGGCGACGGAGTCCAGGCACGCAACGCCGGCATCGCCGGCAACGGGGCGGGGATGCGGGCCTTCGGCGGCAGCAACATCGGCGTGATCGCCACGAGCGATACGACCACCGCGATCAAGGGAAGCGCCACAAGCACGGCGCAGGCCGTCGTCGAGGGGATCCGTGGGGAGAGCGCCGCAGAGCTGGGTCGAGGCGTCGCCGGCTATGCGACGAATGCCGGCCAGAGTGCCCTTGGCGTGTACGGGGAGACCGCAGCCCCGAGCGGGGCCGGCGTCTCAGGGTACGCGTCGCATCTGACCGGGCAGAACTATGGAGTGCGCGGCTCGTCGGCCTCCGAGGCGGGCACCGGAGTCCTGGGCGAGAGCTTCAGCGTCGCCGGAATCTGGGCGGGCGTGCAGGGCAACTCGTCCAGCACGAACGGCCAGGGGGTCAAGGGCTGGGCGACGGCCGCCACCGGCGCAACGGTTGGCGTCTACGGCCGCGCCAACAGCGCGTCGGGCAAGGGCATCCATGGCCAGGCGACCAGCGCGACGGGCGTCACCTATGGCGTCCACGGTCAGGTCACCAGCACGTCGGGCTATGGCGTCTTCAGCACCGGTGCGATGAGCACCGACTCCTGGCTGGAGCTGCCGGAGCGGACGGCTCCCTCGGGCGTCGCCGACAAGGCGCGCATCTTCGCGCGCGCCAATGGCGGCACGGGCAAGACCGAGCTGGTCGCGATCTTCGGTGGCGGCGAGATCATCCTCGCCACCGAGCCGTGAGCGCTCGTTCGCCTAGACTATCGGCTCCACCGCACGAATGAGTCCTGCCTTGCATATCGCCGCACAGCTGATCGGGTATCCACGCATCGGGCCGAATCGGGAGCTCAAATGGGCTCTCGAGCGCGCATGGTCCGGGCGCTCGATGGCGGGCGAATTGACCGCCAAGGTCGTCGAGCTGCGCCGCGCGCACCTCGACGAGCAGACCGAGCTCATCGGCTCCGCGGTGGACGACTTCTTCCTGTACGACGAGGTCCTCGAGACCGCGCTGATGCTTGGGATTCATCCGCAGGGCCTCTCCGATGACCCGTTCGAGCTCCTGACCGCCCTCGCGCGCGGCACTGCGCAGCGCGAGGCGTGGGAGATGACGAAGTGGTTCGACACGAACTACCACTACGTCGTGCCGGAGGTCGACCGCCTGCCGGAATCGCTCGTCCCGCTCCCGTGGCGCGAGCCAATCCCCGGCAGTGACGCCGTCTGGCCGATCCTCGGGCCGTACAGCCTCGCCCGGCTCAGCAAGCTCAACGACCTGCACGCGACTGATCTGGCGCGCGCCGCCGGGGCCGCGATGGGGGCATTCGCCCGCTCGCAGCCCGCAGGATTCCGCCTCCAGCTCGACGAGCCGTGCCTGGGGATGCGCCTCGATGCCACCGATGAGGCGCTGCGCGATGCGGCCTACGACGCGCTTGGGCGCATTGCCTCGGATGGGGCGCCGCTGGTGACCGTCCAGTTCGGCGCCGCCTCGACGGGGACTCTCGAAGCGCTGGGTCAGCGCGGTTATGCCGTCCAGGTTCGGCTCGATCACGTCCCGTCCCTGGTCGGGACGCCGGCGTGGGATGCCCAGCCCGAGCACGTCGTGGCGGTGATGGAGGGCCGCAGCGTCTGGCCCGACGACTTTGCCGCGGTTCGCATCGCCCTCGCCGGCGCGGACGACGGGAAGCCGGTGCGCATCGTGCCGTCGACGAGCCTCTCGTTCCTGCCGTATACCACCGAGGGCGAGGACCTGCCCGTGGAGCTTCAGTTCGCACGGCAGAAGGCCGGGACGCTCGCCGCCTGGGCGGCCGCCCTGAATGGCGGCGCGGAGCCCGCCTCGTCCCCGGTGCCGCACGTGGCCTGGCCCGCGGTTGGCGACCTCGGCGAACGCGCTCCTCGAGCCGAGCGCCGCAGCGCGCAGGCAGCCCTGGGGCTGCCTGCCTTCCCGACAACGACGACCGGCTCGCTGCCGCAGACCTCGGAGGTGCGCCACCTCCGGTCCGCCCTGCACAAGGGGGACCTCGACCAGGCGGGATACGACGCCGCCATCGCGACCCTCATCACCGACTCGATCGCGTGGCAGGAGCGGATGGGGCTCGATGTCCTCGTCCACGGCGAGTTCGAGCGGACGGACATGGTCGAGTACTTCGCCGAGCAGATGGACGGCTACATCACCACCAAGCACGGCTGGGTCCTCTCGTATGGCAGCCGATGCACCCGCCCGCCCATCCTCGCCGCACCCCCCTCCATCTCGGAGCCGATGACGGTCGACGAGTGGCGCCTCGCCCAGGCGGCCACCAACAAGCCCGTGAAGGGGATGCTGACCGGACCGGTGACGATCGTGAACTGGAGCTTCCGGCCGCCGGGCGTCCCGGACGACCAGCTCTTCTGGGCAGTCGCCCAGCCGATCGCCGAGGAGGTCGAGCACCTGGTCGCGGCAGGCTGCCGGATCATCCAGGTGGACGAGCCGGCGGTGCGCGAGCGATGGCCCCTGCCGACGGAGGATGCCGAGGCGCGCCGGAGCGTCTATGCCCGCGGCGTACGGGCAGCTCTCAACCATGTCTTCAACCAGCCGGCCGAGGTCCAGATGCACACCCACATGTGCTACGGCGACTTCGGCGACATCGTCCCGCTCTGGGGTGATGCGGGCGTCGACGTGGCGTCAATCGAGTTCAGCCGCTCGAAGGACGACAGCTACATCCGCCAGTTCTACGGGCTCTTCACCGATGGTCACCTGCAGATCGGCCCCGGCGTCTTCGACGTCCACAGCCCCCACTCGCCGGGAGCGGGGACGATGGACGACCGGCTGGAGCACTTCCTGGGCTTCATGGATGCGACCGACGTGTGGGTCAACCCGGATTGCGGCCTGAAGACCCGCGGCTGGGAGGAGATCGAGCTGCAGCTCGCCGACATGGTGGCCGCCGCCCGCAGCCGCCGGCAGGGGGCCGCCTGACGGGCATGCTCTCGGAGCGGGGCGAGTGGGTCGAGATGGTGGAGGTCAACCCTCCGCTGCTGCCGTCGATGACCCATCGCGCGCTCGATGGTCGCTGGCGGCAGGTCCTGATCACCGATAACCCGTTCAAGCAGGTTCGCGTCTCGCCGTACGCCTTCGCCGCGCGGATCACGCACGACGTGGACGGGGTGAAACCCACCGTCGTCTGCTCGACCCGCGACCGGAACATCCTCGCCATCGAGAGCGAGGTGCGCGGGGCCATCGGCAACGGGGTCGATTCGTTCCTGGTCGTGCAGGGCGACATGCTTCCCGAGGTCGAGCACTGGAGCAACAGCTACGAGATCGTCGAGCACCTGCGGGCGCTCCAGCAGGAGGCGGCGCCGTTCGAGGTCGGGATGAGCACGCGCTCGCGCAGCTGGGTCTTCCGTCGACGGATCGAGGTCGGCGCCCAGTTCATGACCACCGGGCCGGTCATGGATCCGGCGTCGGTGCGCGCCTGTGCCGATCGGCTCGGGATGCGCGAAGGCGATCCGCCCGTCTACCTGGAGCTCTCGCCGCCCTTCAGCCCTGCCTGGGTCCGGAGGCTCGAGCGGGTTGGTGCGCTCTCGGTCGGCGACGCGCTTCGTGCCCGGCTGGAAGCCACGACGGAGGCCGAACAGCGCGCGTTCGGCTGGCGCGCCGCCAAGGCGATTGCCGTTGAGGCTCGCGGCGCCGGATTCGCGGGGGTGGTCCTGATGGGCCTCAAGTTCGAGACTGCCGTCGGCGAGGCGTACGACGTGTGGCATGACGAGCGGGTGACCCCCCTCGAACGCGACGAGGGTCACTAGACTCGGGGCATGTCCCGCATCCTCGTGGTCGAGCCGGTCGCGGCGCCCGGTCGCGAGCTCCTGATGGCTGCGCACGAGACCTCGGTCAGGCTCGGCCTCCCGCGCGACGAGCTGCTCGCCGCGCTCGCCGAAGGCGGTGGCTGGGATGCCCTCGTCGTGCGCTCCCAGACGCGGGTTGACGCCGAGCTCCTGGCCGCCGCGGCGCCCCGCCTCTCGGTGGTGGGCGTTGCATCGGTTGGGACCGACCGGGTCGACATCGGCGCGGCAACGCGTGCGGGGGTGATGGTCGTCAATGCCCCAACCGGCAATACGATCGCGGCCGCCGAGCACACCATGGCCCTGATGCTGGCCCTTCTTCGCCAGATACCGAGCGCCGACGCATCGGTCCGGCGCGGCGAGTGGGAGCGGGGGAAGTACCTCGGTGCGGAGCTGCGGCACCGGACGCTGGGGATCATCGGCCTGGGCAAGATCGGCAAGGCGGTGGCCCGTCGGGCTGCCGCATTCGAGATGCGCGTGATGGCGCACGACCCGCTTCTCACCTCCGAGCAGGCGACCGAGCACTCGGCCAGGCTGGTCGGCCTCGGTGAGCTCCTCAACCGCGCGGACGTGATCAGCGTCCACGTGCCGCTGACGGCGCAGACGCGGGGGCTCATCGGCCGCGCCCAGATCGAGGCGATGAAGCCCGGCGCCGTCCTCCTCAACGTCGCCCGGGGCGGGCTCGTCGACGAGGCTGCCCTTGCGGAGGCGCTCCGGAGCGGCCACCTTGCCGGCGCCGCCGTCGACGTCTTCACCGCCGAGCCGATGGCGGCCGACAATCCGCTCCGCGACGCCCCCAATACGATCCTCACCCCGCACCTCGGCGCCTCGACCACAGAGGCGCAGGACCGGGTGGGAATCGAAATGGCCGAGCAGCTGCTCCTGGCCCTCGCGGGCGTGACCCCGCCGTACGCCATCAATGCCCCGTCGGTCGCCGCCGAGGTGTCGCCGCAGCTGCGGCCGTACGTCGAGGTCGGGCGCCGCCTGGCCATCCTGGGCCGGCAGCTCGCCAACGCGCCGATTGCCAGCCTCTCGCTTGTCTACGCCGGCGAGATCGCCGCCTGGGACGGCGGTCCCATCCGCAGCGCCGTGCTCTCGGGGCTGCTGGAGGGGGCCACCGACCAGCGCGTCAACGCCGTGAACGCCGACCTCGTGGCCCGGGAGCGCGGCATCAGCGTGGAGGAGTCACGCACCGAGGTGGCCGCGCCGTGGACCTCGCTCGTCCGCCTCGAGCTGGGGTCGGGCGAGGGCGCCGTGACGCTCTCAGGCTCCAGCGCGCATGGGCGTCCGCGGCTGGCCGGGCTTGGCGACTTCGTGATCGACGCCGAGCTGGCTGGGAGCATCCTCGTCACCCGGCACCACGACCAGCCAGGGATCGTGGGCGCGGTGGGCACTGCCCTCGCCGACGCCGGCGTCAACATCTCGTCGCTCGAGCTCTCCCGCCTCTCGGCGGCAGGCCAGGCGCTGATGTTCGTGAGCGTCGACGAGCCAATCGACGAGGAGGTCCTCGCGGCGCTGCGCGCGGTCCGGGGCATGATCGAGGCGAGCGTGGTCGAGCTGCCGGCGCTTCCCTAGCTTCGGCCTATGATCCGCGGCGTGAGCCGCAGACCCTTCGCATCTTCGGCCGATCTGGCCGAGAAGACCGCGACCCTTGAGGAGCTCGCCCCGGGCGTCTACGCCTACACCGCGCAGGGCGACCCGAACGTCGGCTGCATCGTCGGGACCGATGCGGTGCTGGCCATCGAGGCGCGTGCCACCCCCGTCATGGCCAGGCGCTGGATCGACGTCATCCGCACCCTCACCGATCTCCCGTTCGGCGACCTGGTCCTGACCCACTACCACGCCGTCCGGGTGCTCGGAGCCTCCGCCTTCGGCGCGCGCCGCATCGTGGCCCACCGCAACACCGCGACCTGGATCGAGGAGCGCGGGGAGCAGGACTGGGCGAGCGAGGCGGGTCGCATGCCCCGCCTCTTCGAGGGTGCAGAGACGATCCCCGGCCTGACCCGGCCCACCGAGACCTTTGACGAGACGATGCAGGTCGACCTCGGCAACCGCATCGTCGAGCTGCGCTACCTCGGGCGGGGCCACACCGCCGGCGACATCGTGGTCTGGCTGCCCGACGAGCGGATCTGCTTCGGCGGCGACCTGGTCGAGGCGCAGGCGGCGCCGTACATGGGGGACGGCCACATCGCCGACTGGCGCGGATGGACCCTCGACGCCGTCCGGGCGCTCGGAGCGACGCAGCTGGTCGGCGGCCGCGGTCCGGTCGTGCGGGATGGCGCCGTCGGGCAGGCGATCGACGACACGCGCGCCTTCCTCTCGGCCGTCTTTGACGGGACCCGCGCCGTGAAGGACGCCGGCGGAACGCCGGCCGAGGCATATCGGTCCACCCGTGCGGCGCTCGAGCCGCGCTACGGCAGCTTCCCGATCTTCGAGCACACCATGCCGTTCAACGTCCAGCGCGCCTGGGACGAGCTCGATGGCATCGACCACCCGCGGATCTGGACGGTGGAGCGTGACCGTGCCGTGTGGGACGCCCTGACCGCCTGATGGCGCCCAGCGACCACGCCGCACCCTTCGACGCCCAGGTCGCTGTCGTCGGCGCCGGCCCGGTTGGCATGACCCTGGCCGGCCGTCTCGCCCAGCATGGCGTGAGCGTCGTCCTGCTCGAGCAGCACCCGCGGCACACCGGCGAGGGGAGCAAGGGGCTGTGCATGCAGCGCGAGACGCTCGAGATCTGGTCGCGGCTGGGGATCGGCGAGGAGGTCGCGAATCGCGGCGTGCAGTGGAACCTGGGTCGGACCTTCTTCCGCAACCGCGAGCTCTTCCAGGTCCGGCTTCCCAGCTCGACTCGCGATCACTTCCCGCCCTTCGTGAACATCAACCAGACCGAGGTCGAGGAGATGCTGCTCGCGCGCCTCGCCGGGCTGCCCGAGGTCGACCTGCGCTGGAGCCATCGGCTCATTGGCCTCGCCCAGGACGCCGACGGCGTGACCGTTCGATGCGAGACACCGGGGGGCGAAGCCTCGCTCCGAGTTGAGTACCTGGTCGGCGCGGACGGGGCCCACTCCGCGGTTCGGCACGCCACCGGGATGGGCTTCCCCGGACACTCCTTCGCCGACCTCTTCCTCATCTGCGACATCCGGGCGCGCCTCTCCTTCCCGCGCGAGCGGCGCTTCTACTTCGACCCGCCCTGGAATCCCGGGCGCCAAGTCCTGATCCATCCTCAGCCGGACGACACGTGGCGCATCGACTGGCAGGTCCCGCCCGGGACCGATGTCGAGGCGGAGCGGACGAGCGGCGACCTCGACCGGCGGATCCGTGCCGTCATCGGTCCCACCACCGAGTACGAGCTGCTGTGGGTGACGCTGTACCGGTTCCACCAGCGACTGGTCGAGCGATTCCGGGCCGGCCGCGTCTTCCTGGCCGGCGACGCCGCGCACCTGGTGAGCCCGTTCGGCGCTCGTGGCCTCAACTCCGGGGTGGCCGATGCTGAAAACCTGGCCTGGAAGCTCGCCGCCGTCATCGCCGGTCGCGCGCCGGTGGAGCTGCTCGATACCTACCACGCCGAACGGCGAGCGGCCGCCCTGGAGAACCTGGCCGTCACCGACGCGAGCATGCGGTTCATGGTCCCTCGCAATCGCATCCGCCGTCTCGTGCGGAACGCGATCCTGCGCGGCAGCCTGCGGATGCCCCAGCTCCGTCGCCTCGTCAACTCGGGGCGCCTCGCACAGCCGTTCAGCTACGAGGACTCGCCGATCGTCGTGGCAGAGGCGCGCGAGACCCGCATCCCGCCGATGGGCGGCGTCGCCCCGGACGCACCCTGCGTGGCCCTCAACGGGGGGAGCGCCACCCGGCTCCGGGAGCTGTTCGGGACGGGATTCTTGGCGCTGCTGGTCAGCGACTCGCCGCGCGAGGCGGCGGCCGTCGCCATTCGTGCCTCGCGGCTCGCCTGGCCGGCGCCCTGCCAGATCGTGGCGATCGGCGCCGACAAGCCGCTCGCGGGCGTCACCGTCCTCTCCGACGAGGAGGGGGAGATCCGCCGCGTATACGGTAAGGCGGGGCCATCGGCCTTCCTCATCCGTCCGGATGGACACCTGGCGGCCTGGATCCCGCTGCGGCGGACCGACGCGGTCGACGCGCTGCCAGGACTGCAGGCGATCGCGATCGGGGGCTGACCGCTCGGTTTGGCCGGCGCTCGCGGATTGGGTGTGGATAACTCCGCAAGATCGCCGAGAAGTGGTGGATAAGTCCCCTTGTGTGCCTCCGCCGACGACTGGCATGCTAGCGGCGTCCCGGAGGGGCAGCTGGCCGACTGGAGATTACATCAACGGTCGCCGCGGTTCCTTCGGGACTCTCTTTTTGCCCGAAATCAGGTCGCGACGGGGGACGTGAGCCGCAGGCTCCAGGCACGCACCGCCTGATCCCGCCCTTTCACCTGGAGCTCCCGCCGCTCCCAGCTTCCGCCCGGCTCGGTCGCTGGAGGCTCGTCGAAGCTCAGTTCATCCCCGCCAACCAGGAGCTCGCCGGGACCGGCGGCCTCCCCCAGTCGATGCGCGACGTTCACCGCATCGCCCACCGCGGAGAAGCCGGCCACCTCATCGGTCGGCCCCATGAAGCCGGTGAAGGCGAGGCCCGTGTTGAGCCCGATCCCGATCGGCAGCTCCGCCTCGCGCAGGATGCGTCGCGCTGCGGCCAGGCCGTGCTCGGCATTCCGCTTCTCGGTGAACGAGGGGATGAAGAGCGCCATGACGCCGTCGCCCAGGAACTTGTCGATGATCCCGCCCTCGTCGCGAACTGCCTGCGTGACCAGCTCGTAGAAGCGCGCCAGCAGCGTCGAGAACTCGGACGCGGACGACCGCTCGGCCATACCGGTTGATCCCCGCACGTCAGCGAAGAGGACGGTGATCGGGATCTCCGCTCCGCCGCGGAAGCGCCCCATCATCCCGAAACATGGGTTGCACAGCTGCGGGTAGCGCTTCGAACGGCCGAACCCGAAGAGCCGCACGATCGGCCCGAACGGGAGGCCGTAGGGTGCGCTGCAGACCGGGCAGCGGGGGTCGGAGGGGAGATGGCGGAACAGCTTCGCCTGCGGCGCCAGCCCGGGCTCGGTCAGCGATCGACGCCAGCCCTCGTCGTCGGAGGGGTCCTGCGGCATGGGATCAGGCTACCAAATCGCCGCCCGGCTTCCATCGGCGCCTAGAAGGCCCACCAGCCGGTCGCGAAGCGCCCGGTGAAATAGATCATCGCCGCCAGGCTGACCACGGAGATCGCCACCAGCGCCGCTCGAGACCGCGAGGCGAGCGCCAGCGACACGTACATCGGAAAGAGCGTGAGCACGTAGCGCGGCGTGGACATCACGAACGAGGTCGAGACGAAGAGGAGCCAGTTGCCCGCCATCCACGTCAGCCAGGAGAGCCGGAAGCGGAGCGCCGCGTGGATCGTCGCAACGAAGCCGATGGCGATGAAGAGGAGCTCCATCCAGCCCTGCATCAGGACGTTGTCGGGCTTCGGCGCGTCGAGCCAGCCGAGGACGCCGTCGATCCCGTCCCAGGGCCATGCCAGCGACTTGTACCAGTGCTCCTTCTGCGGGATGAGGAACGCAAACGGGGCACCGTAGACCGCCTTGTTCAGGGCGAGGTAGCCGCCGAAGCCCACCGCCACCAACCCGATCGCGAGCCATTCCACGCGCAGCCGCCGCTCCTCGGGCGGCCGCCTCAGCCACTGGGTAAACGCCTCCGCCGCCAGGGCGGGAATCAGGATCAGGCCATTGACGCGGGTGAGCGCCGCGAGCCCGCCGAGGAGTCCGGCGAGCCACCACCGCTCGGTGCGGGCGGCGAGGAACGAGCCGAGCACCAGCGCCATGAAGAGCGCCTCGGTGTAGCCGATGTGCAGGAAGTAGGCCGTCGGGAAGATCAGCAGGAACCAGGCCGATCGCATGGCGACGGAGGCATCCTCGTCGTGCGCGACGAGGCGGTAGAGGAGGGGCGCGACGAAGAGCGAGGCCAGCGTGCTCACCACGAACGCGCTCACCAGCGGATCGCGGACCACGACGTTCACGAGGGTGGCGAGCCACGGGAAGAGGGGGAAGAAGACGATTAAGAGCGGCAGGTCGCCGGGGTAGATGGACCGATAGCCATTTGGCCCGAAGAGGTCCCCCGCGTCGGTGGCCCGGTACCCGAACACGACCAGGTCGAGGTAGTGCGGAGCGTCCCAGTGGTTCCACATCCGCAGCAGGTCACTGGGCTGGTCGATCACACCGTTGCGGAAGGTGACGTAGGCGATGGCTCCGACCAGCAGCACGCCCAGCTTGACCAGCCAGGTGAGGCCGATCAGCCGGCGGTCGGTGTCGGTGAGCCATGCCATCGGCGCAGTGTAGGGGTGGTTCGCAGGTAGCCGTGACGCGCTACCCTCATCGGTGCCATGCCTTCCGCACAGCACTCGGTGACGGTCAATCGCCCGGTTGGGGACGTCTTCGCCTTCGTCGCCGATGGCGAGAACGCCACGCGCTGGCGCCCCGGGGTGCTGGACGTGGCGCGCCAATCGGGCGAGGGACTCGGCGCGGTCTACCGGCAAGGGGTCAAGGGGCCGGGTGGCCGCCGCATCGCCGCAGACTACGAAGTCACCGCGTTCGAGCCGGATCGTCGGATCGCGTTCCGTGCCATCGCGGGGCCGGTGCGGCCCTCCGGGGAGTATCGGTTCACGGCGGATGGGGCGGGGACCACGGTCAGCCTCGCCCTGGAGGCGACACTGACCGGCTGGAAGGCCCTCGTCATGGGTCGCGCCGTGCAGAGCACCATGGATGCGGAGGTCCGCAACCTCGAGACCCTCAAGACGATCCTGGAGTCCTGATGCTCCAGGAACGACATCCAGTCTCCGCTGCCACGCAGCGCCGCTACGACGAGATCGCGGCCGGGCTCGAGGCCGCTGGTGTGAAGGCCAGCA
>DATJIJ010000109.1:0-13016 GCA_035493355.1 Candidatus Methylomirabilota bacterium | reverse complement strand
CGAGCTGCAGCAGTCCAAGGGGCTCGACGAGACGGCGCGGGCCGACCTCGAGACGATTGCCCAGCAGGCGGATCGGCTGCGTCGGATGGTCGGCCAGCTGCTCGCGGTCTCGCGGCTCGAGGTTGGGGCGCTGACCCCGGTGCAGGAGGTCTTCCGCGTCGGGCCGCTCGTGCGCCGAACCTGGGACGCGCTGCGGGCCACCGAGCATCGGCTCGTGGTAGAGGACGAGGGGCCGCAGCACCTGGTCGTGGCCGATCCCGATCGGCTCGAGCAGGTCCTCTGGGCGCTGATGGACAACGCGGTGAAGTACAGCCCGGCCGGGTCGATGATCCGGATCCATCTCGGCCTCGTCCCCGGCCCTGCTGGAGACCGCGTCTCCGAGATCGCGATCACCGATCAGGGCGTGGGCATGGACTCGACCACGCGAGCGAGCGCCTTCGAGCAGTTCTTCCGATCCGATGACGCCCGCCGCCTCGTCCCCGACGGGAGCGGCATCGGCCTCTACGCCGCCCGCGGCCTGGTCGAGGCGATGGGTGGGGGCATCTCCATCGAGAGCGAGCCGCGGGTCGGGACGACCGTTCGACTCACCCTTCCTGCCGAGATGACGGACGACCCCGGCGACGACGTCGCCAGTCAGGAGCCGATCGGTTCATGGGCCGATACGTCCGCGTCCACAACCTGACCCGCGACAGCTCGGTCGCCGAGCATTGCCGCGTGGCCGCCTCGCTCAGCGAGCGGACCGTGGGCCTGCTCGCCACTCCGACCCTCGCCGCCGGTGAGGGGCTGCTGATCGAGCGGACCCAGTCGATCCACATGTTCTTCATGCGCTACCCGATCGACGTCGTCTTCGTGGACCGTGAGGCGCGAGTTACCCGCACCGTTTCGTCTCTCCGCCCCTGGCGCGTCGTCTGGTGGGCGCGCGGCGCGCGCGACTGCCTGGAGCTGCCGGTCGGCGCGATCGAGGCCAGCGGCACCGTCCGCGGCGACCAGCTGGTGGTCAGCCCACTCGCCTGATCGGCGCCCGCCGGACCAAGGTACTACCCGCGAATCAGTCGAATGGCGGTGGCCTGCAAGGCATCCGGCAAGGTCGCGTCCGGAAGATGGCCTCATGCGCAACCGAACTCGATCACGGCGCTCGGGCCTCTCCCGGCGAGGGCAATCCCTCGTCGAGATGGCGCTGATCCTGCCGTTCCTGCTTGCCTTCGCCGGTGGCGCCACCGACCTGGCGCGTGCGTATCAGGCCTGGCTGACCATCGAGTCAGCCGCCCGCAATGCCGCCGAGTACGCCGCCACCAACAGCGCCACCGCCGCCGCCGCCCTCACCGATGCGAAGTCGGTCGCCTGCACGGAATCGCAGCACCTCAACGGCTTCGCGCAGGGCCTCCCGCCGAATCCCATCAAGAACTGCACCTCCCCGGTGGTGACCGTTCCCTCGTTCGCCATCAGCACGACCCAGACGGGGGCGACCGTCGCCAACCCGATCGCCACCGTTCACGTCCGCGTGACCCTGACCTTCAACACGCTCTTCCCGTACCCATTCGTGCCGCACGACGGCTGGATCCTGAAGGGTGACGCAACCTACGCCGTGGTGCGCGGACGATGACCAGGCATGAGAAGCCGCGCGGCCAGGCCATGGTCGAGTTCGCGCTCGTCATCCCGGTCTTCATCCTCCTGATGATTGGCCTATTCGACTTCGGTCGGGTGGTCTGGGTCAACGACACCCTCGCCACCGCCTCCCGCGAGGCGGTCCGGTACGCGATCGTGCACGGCGGGTCCGACAGCAACCTCTGCCCGGTTGGACCCCCGGCGGCAGGCACGACCATCCCCGTCGCCAGCGCCAGCTGCCCGTACCCGTCCCCGTCACGGCAGGCGATCAAGGACGTCGCCCAGAAGTGGGCCGCGGGCACGAGCGCCGACGTCACCGTCCACGTCTGCTACGGAGCCGTCACGACCTGCACCTCCGACACCGACGCGGCGAATGCCACGAACGCGCGCGGGACGCAGGTGACCGTATCGGTGACCTCGGTCGTCGACCTTTCGGTCCCGTCGCTCGTCGGTTTCGAGGGGTTCAACCTCCAGGCAAGCTCAACGATGTTGGTGAACCACTGATGTTCCGACGCAACTCGTCTTACGATTCCAGCGAGTCCGGCCAGGTCTTGATCATCTTCGCCTTCGCGTTCATCGCGATCATCATGACCCTGGCACTGCTCTTCGACGGCGCCCGCGGCCTCGTGCTACGCCGTCAGCTGCAGGACGCCTCCGACGCGGCGGCACTGGCCGGCGCGAACGTGATCCAGGGCCTCTCGCCGCAGCAGTGCAGCCTGACGGTTGGGCCGCCGCTTGGCGCTCCGGTCGCGGCGGTGACTGCGGCCGCCAAGGCCAGCGTTGCGGCCAACCTGCCGCAATACCCTCAGGCCAACGTGCTCGTCACGTGCGTTGCGGGCTACGACAACTACGCCGTCAAGGTCCATCTCGCCGCCAACTCGCCGACCTTCTTCGGCCAGATCTTCGGTGGTGGGCCGTTGTCCCTCCAGACCGATAGCTCTGCCGTCAACGGCAACACGAACATCAACGCCTACTCGGTCGTGATGCTCGACCCGATGAACCTTGCCTGGCCCAACGGCCAGCGGGGATGCCCGTCCTTCCTGCTGTCGGGTGGCCCGACCGTCATCTTCGACAGCTCCATCTACATCGACTCCGCCTGCACCGCGGCGAACGGTGGCGCCATGTCCACGAACGGCAACTCGGCGTCGCTGACCCAGGGCTCCGGTTCGACGATTCGTATCGTCGGCGAGTACAAGCCGCAGGCGCTGGTGATCACCCCGCCGCCACTGAACTATCAGCCGTACAAGCCGGACCCGCTGGCGTGGCTGGTGGCGCCGCCCGTCAGCACCCTCAAGGTCCAGTCAAATAACAAGCTCATCATTGGACAGGGCCAGAGCAGCTCGACCGTCATCCTCGAGCCCGGCGTCTACAAGGGCGGGATCCAGCTCAAGAACCAGTCGATCGCGTACCTGCACCCCGGCATCTACGTCATGGATGGTGGTGGTTTCCAGATCGGCGCAGGGCAGAAGGTCTACGCCATCCCCGCCAACAAGAGCAACACGACCGACGCGACGTGGGCGACGGACTGCCTCACCACGAACTGCGGCATCCTCCTGTACAACACGGGCACCGCGGCAAACGGCACCGGGCAGCTCAGCCAGGTCAGCATCGGCGCCCAGTCCACATTCAAGGTTCGCTCGTACAACAACACCTTCGACACGACCAAGCTCGCCAGCGGCGCTGCCTACAGCAACAGCACATACAAGAACCTGCTGATCTGGCAGTCCGCAGCTCCGATCCCGACCAGCAGCTACGTCCAGCCGCTCATGGCACTGACCGGCGGTGGCAACGTCTTCATGCAGGGGACGATCTACGCCCCTTCCGCGAAGATCCAGATGGGCGGCAACTCGGGCGGGTCCGGCGGTGACAGCGTCGACCTGACTCTTCAGTTCATCAGCTGGGACCTCGAGCTGTACGGCAACTCGAGCTTCCGATTCAGGTACAACGCGGCCCAGTTCGCGCGATTGCTGGACTACGGCCTGATCGAGTAGCTCAACCCTTCGTCAAACCCACCAGAACCGCGGCCCGGCCCTCCACCGGACCGCGGTTCGGCGTAAGCGCCCGCTAACGCCGCGATACGGCGCGGTCGGAGAGGCTGCCGGCATGCGCCTGCTTGACCTGCTCCTGCCACCGTCCTGCGCCGGCTGCGGCCGATTCGGAGCGCGCCTCTGCCGTGACTGCCTCGCCAGCTTCCGTAGCGCCACCGCACCTGAAGATCGCTTCGCGGCGGCGGACCCCGGCACGCTCGTCGGCGACGCGCTCGAGCTCGCCGTTGCGGCCTTCGTGCATGCCGGAATCCTGCGTCGCGTCCTGCAGCGCCTCAAGTACGGGGGCAGTGGCAGCGTAGCGGAACCGCTTGGAAGGGCCGCAGCGCCCGCCCTGGAGGCTCTGACGAGCCTCTGCGGGCCGCTTCCGCTCATTCCGGTGCCCGTGCACGAGGCACGGAGGCGCCAGCGGGGCTACAACCAGGCAGCGCTGCTCGCTTCAGCGCTGGGCCGGGAGACGGGCCTCGAGGTCGTGGACATCCTCGAACGGAGGCGCTCGACGGCGCGGCAGCACGGCCTCGGCAGGGCGGCCCGCCTCCATAACCTGCGGGGCGCATTCGCGCTGCGGGACGGGGCACGTCCGCCACCGCGGGTCATCCTGGTCGACGACATCCTGACCACCTCCGCCACCATGGAGTCCTGCGCGCTCGTCCTGCGCGAGGCCGGCGCAGCATCGGTCTACGGGTTCGCGATCGCCCGCGAGGTCTGATCCGGGGCCTCCGTCGCGCTGGTGCTACCGTAGGGGTCACGGCAACGGAGGATCGAGATGAGGACCACAGTCAATTCACGGAACCTCGAGTTGACCGACGACCTGCGCAGCCAGATCGACCGCAAGCTGCACCGCCTGGAGCGGATCACCCACCCCGATGCGGACGCCACCGTGGAGCTGATCGTCCACGCCTCGCGGGCCTCCGAGACCTCGCACGTGGCCGAGGTGAGCCTGGTGAACAACGGAACCGTCATTCGCTCGGTCGGTGCCGGCTCCACCATGCAGGCCGCCATCGACAACCTCGTCGACCGCCTGGAGCGGCAGGTCGTCCGCTCGCGCGAGCGCCCGCGCAGCGTCCGCGATCGCGCCGAGGGCGAGTTCCACGGCCGGCCGACCGAACCGGGAACGACCCGCGCGGGCGAGCCCGAGGAGGAGCGTCCACGCGGCCCCGAGGTGGTCGAGATCAAGCGCTACGACATGACCCCGATGTTCGAGGAGGACGCCATCGTCCGCATGGAGGAGCTCGGCCATGCCTTCTTCGTCTTCCTCAACGCGGAGACCGATCGGATCGGGGTGGTCTACCGCCGCGGTGACGGCGCTTACGGGATGATCGATCCGGTGGTCGCGCGTTCGGGGAGGGCGGGCTGAGCGGCGCCAGGCCTCAGCGCGCCACCGTCGGCAGGATCAGCAGCGCGGCCACTATCAGCAGCAGCGAAACGAAGAAGACGAGGAGCGCGATCGCCAGCAGGTCGAGTCGTCGCGGGGCCTCGGGTTCAGGCTCCATGGCCAGCACCGTAGCACGACCTCAGCCGCGCCGCCGGCTGACCTGGCCCGTCGACGCGCCGCGGGTGGGCATCCACCTGGGGGTCCGCACCGGGCTCATGAAGGCGGCGCAGCGCGCGCGGCAGATCGGCGCGACCGCGCTCCAGATCTTCAGCGACAACCCGACCGCCTGGCGGCGACGCCCCGCGCCTCCGCCGGATGCTCCCGCCTTCGTCGAGTTCTGCGCCCGCGAGGGGGTTGGGCCAGTCGCAATCCACGCCAGCTACCTCATCAACCTGGCGGGGTCGGCGGAGCCGTTTGCGCGGCAATCGGTCGAGGGCCTGACCTACGAGATGCAGCGAGCGCCGGCCTATGGCGCGACGCTGGTGAACACCCATATCGGCTCGCACCGGGGCGGCGTGCGAGGGCATGGGATCGCGCGGCTGGCCACGGCTCTCTCCGCGGTCCTGGCTGACTCGCCGTCCGGTGTCCGGCTCGTCCTCGAGAACTCGGCGGGTGGAGGCGACACCCTCGGCGGAACGATCGAGGAGCTGGCGGCCATCCTCGAAGCGACCTCAGGTGGCGACACGGCCCAGCTCGCCTTCTGCCTCGATACCGCGCACCTGTGGGGAGCTGGCTATGACATCTCGACTGCGGCCGGGGCGACGTCGGTGCTGGATCGGTTCGACGAGCTCATCGGGCTTGACCGGTTGGCCCTCATCCACCTCAACGACTCGCGGTCGCTGCTCGGCTCGCGCGGGGACCGCCACGAACACATCGGCGCCGGGAAGATCGGGGCTGAGGGGCTGGCCGGATTCCTGCGGGACCCGCGGCTGCCAGGGCGAACGACCTTCGTGATGGAGACGCCAGGCGTTGACGAGGGATTCGACGCGACCAACATGCGACGCAGCTGGCTGCTGTATTCGGGGGCAGGATCGCTGCCGGTCCTCCCGCCGCGCGCCTTCAGGACCTCGCGCGCTTCGACCCGGAGATCGACCTAGGGACGGTAGCCGTTGGTCCCGTTGCCGTTCGCGTGATCGTGATCGGCGCCGTTGGACTCGTTCATCCGCCGGCCACGCAGCGCAATGTAGGTCTGCATCAGCCCGCGAACATCGGCCTCGGAGAGGAGATCGTCGCCGCGCAACGCGTACTCGACTCGCGCAGTGGGCTGGAGCTGGCGAGCGCCCTGGGTGGCGAAGTAGGCGGGACCATCGGACTCCTCGCGGATCTCGCGGAGCCCGCGCGCCAGCTTCGTGGCAGTGCCCAGCGAGGGCATCCGGTCGCCCTTGATCAGCCGCGAGATCGTCGAATGATCGACCCCTGACTGGAGGGCCAGCTGACGCTGGCTCATCTTCTTTTCCTTCAGCTGGCCTCGCAGCCAGCTGTTGAACGACCGCGGAGTCTGGAGCGTCATGCGCCTTCGTCCTATGCCGTCGCCCACCAGGCATGAATCACCCGAGTGGTGCGTGCGAGCAACCGCAGAATCGCAGCGCAAGGGGGGTCCCCTCAATGGGACAAAGGTACCGACGCCTCGCGGCAAGCGGTCAACCTAGGTAGCGGCGCCGGCCTCCGGCTTCCCGGTTCCGGCGTGGGCGCGGCGAATCATCGGCGAGAAGGCGTAGAAGATGCCACCGATGACGATCACGCTCAGCGTGCTCAGCACGAAGTCCGTGAGCGCGACCGCGGTGCCGGCCTCCTTCGGCACGCCATAGAGGACGAGCGCCCCCACGATCCCCGCCTGGACGAAGCCGATGCCCGCCGGCGTAAGGGGGATGGCGGTGAGGAGGGATGCCGCCAGCGCGACGAAGATCGAGGAGCTGATCCCGAGCTGCATCCCGGTCAGGTTGAGGGCATGGATTACGAAGAAGACCCGGACCCCTTCGAGCAGCCACACCGCGGCGGTGATGGCGCCAACCGGCAGGAGCACCCGCGGCGTCAGCGCCCCCGTGCTCCCCTCGTGGAACCGCTCGTAGAACTCGGCGAGCCGGGCGGGCAGGAACCGCGTCAATTGCTTGCCGAGGTACCGCAGGGCAAACACGAGGAGCACCAGGATCAAGGCGACCACGAAGCCCGCGAGGAAGAGCGCATCAACGGTCGGGGTGTTCCGCCCACGGAAGCTCCAGAATCCCGCCGCCAGCGCCAGGGCGAAGATCACGATGATGTCGGTCACGCGCTCGATGAAGATCGTCCCCACCGTGCGTGAGATCGAGGCGCCGAAGTTGCCTCGCAGCAGGTAGGCGCGATACAGGTCGCCGAGCTTGGCCGGAACGATGCAGTTCACGAACCACGACAGGAAGAGGATCTCGGTCGCTGCCCGGTAGTCGACCGGGGTCCCGACCCGACGAAGGATCAAGGTCCATCGGAGGCTGCGGAGCGGGAAGGTAAGGTAGTACGCGACCAGTCCGGCGAGCAGGAGCCACAGGTTGGCTCCCGTCATCAGCTCGAAGGCGCGGCCGAAGTCCACGTTGAGGATCACCCGGAAGAGGAGGAAGACGAGGACCAGGCCAAAGGCGATGGAGCCGATTGTCCGGGCGTTCAGCAGGCGGCGGGCGAGGCTGACCTCTCGATCCGGGATGGCCTCGTCGGGCGGCGCGTCGAGGAACTCGGTGGGCTCATAGACCGAGTGGCCGTGCTCGTGTGCGCCAGTGGGGTGCCCGGTTGAGTGGCCGTCCTGCGGCCGCTGGGGAGGCGGCTGTTCGCTATCCCCGGTCATCGGATGCCTCCGGATCGCCGGGATTCGGCAGGTCGGATGCTGCCGGCGCCTCGATTGGCTCCTGTTCGACCTTCCGGGGTGACTCCGGACCCAGCACCGGCGCAGTGGCGGTACCGCGCCCGAGCCAGCCGCGCACGATGTTGCTCCACACCGCGTATCGCGTGGTGAGGTGGATCAGGACGGTCGATCGGGTCCCGTGCCACTCATTCTCGGACAGCCCTTCCCGCAACTCATTCGCGGTGGTGAAGGCGGGGAGCGCGTTGAAGCTCATCGCCACCTCGAAGGCGGAGTGACTGTCACTGCAGGCGATCCCCGGGATCCTGTGACGCCTCGCGAACTCGGCCGCCTCGTCGTTGTGGCGGCTGAGGGTCACTCGGCTGTTGAAGACCTCGATCATGTCGATCTTGCCGGCCGCGGCCAGCCGCTCCAGCGGGACCCGACGAATGTGCGACGGCCGGAACGGGTCGAAGGGATGCGGGACGGAGACGAGCCCGCCCTGCGTGTGGATCTCATCCGCGGTTTCGTCCGCGGTGAGGCCACGCGGGATCGTGCGCTGTAGGAAGAGGCCCACGACCTCCCCGTCGGAGGTCGAGACCTCCTCGCCGAGGATGACGGTGAGCCGGTCGTCGACGCCGAGCTCCGCCGCGCGATCACGGACCGCGATGGCCCCTTCGACGTTGTTGTGATTCGTCACCGCGACATGGGTCAGGCCACGCTCCATTGCGACGCGGATGAACTTGTCCTCCGACAGGATCGAGTCCCGGCTGTAGCGGGTGTGGATGTGGAAGTCGGCGAAGGCGAGCGCGCGGGGGCTCGCAGCCACCTCCGGGACGGCGTCGACATCAGCTCGGGCGGCCATGGACACCGGCACCGCCACCGTCACGAGCCGCGCACCAGGCTCTTGCGGAACTGGTCGAAGTGCTCCAGGGCGAGCCCGGTGCCGACCGCCACCGAGTTGAGGGCGTTGTCCGCCACGTGGCACGGGATACCGGTGACCTGGGTCAGCAGCGCGTCGATGTTGCGCAGCAGCGAGCCGCCGCCGGTCATCACCATCCCCTTGTCGATGATGTCGCTCGAGAGCTCCGGGGGCGTCTGCTCCAGCACGTTGCGCACCGCAGTGATGATCTGGGAGAGCGGGGCCTCGATCGCCTCGGTGACTTCTCCCGAGGTGATGGGGATGGTGCGGGGCAGGCCGGCGATCATGTCGCGCCCCTTGACCTCCATCTGCATCGGCTCGTCGAGGGCCAGCGCGGAGCCGATGCCGATCTTGACCTCTTCGGCGGTCCGCTCCCCCACCATCAGGTTGTACTTGCGGCGAATGTAGTTGGCGATCGCCTCGTCAATCTTCGTGCCACCCACTCGCACCGAATCAGCCACCACGATCCCGCCGAGCGCGATCACGGCGATCTCCGTGGTCCCGCCACCGATGTCCACGATCATGTTTCCCGATGGCCCGGAGATCGGCACGCCGGCGCCAATCGCCGCCGCCAGCGGCTCGTCGATCAGGTACGCATCCCGCGCGCCCGCCTTCATCGCCGCGTCGCGCACCGCCCGCTTCTCGACGCTCGTCACGCCCGACGGGACGCTGATCATCACGTCGGGCTTGAAGAGGCGCACGCGCGACACCTTGTTGATCACGTAGCGCAGCATCGCCTCGGTGATCAGGTAGTCGGCGATCACGCCGTCGCGCATCGGCCGAATCGCGCGCACGTTGCCGGGGGTCCGCCCGATCATCTCGCGAGCCTCCTCGCCGACAGCGACCAGCCGGTTGTCGTCGTCGTTGATGGCGACCACGCTCGGCTCGTTGAGGACCACGCCCTTGCCCTGGACGTAGACCAGGATGTTGGCCGTCCCGAGGTCGATCCCGATCTTCATGCGCCCGAGTCTACGCGTCGATCCGAGTGATCTGGGCGCCGAGGTCGACCAGCTTGGACTCGATTGCCTCGTAGCCGCGGTCCACGTGCTCGACTCCCGAGATGACGCTCGTCTCGGCGGCGGCCAGCGCCGCCAGGATGAGGGTCGCGCCGGCCCGGAGGTCCGCGATCTCGACCTCTCGGCCATGGAGCGCGGTCGGGCCGGCGATGCTGGCATGGCGCTCGTCGAGGATCTCGATCACGGCGCCCATCTTCGCGAGCTCCATCGTGTAGTCGAGCCGGTCCTCGTAGATGGTCTCGTGGATGGTGGAGACGCCATCGGCCTGGGTCATGAGCACCGCCACCGGGGCCTGGAGGTCAGTTGGAAAGCCCGGATATGGCTGCGTCTCGACATCGGCCGGCTTGATCCCGTCCCCACCCCGAACGCGGAGGCCGCCACCATCGGTCTGGAAGGTCTCGAGGGAGATCCCCATCCGGGTCAGGAGGTCGGTGAACGCGGTGAGATGTTCCGGGTTGACGCCGCGTATCGTGACCTCGCCCCCCGTCACCGCGGCCGCCATGGCGAAGGTACCGGCCTCGAGCCGATCGCCCAGCACCGTGTGCTCCACCCCCCGCAGCCGATCGACTCCCTGGATCTCGAGCCGATGGGGGGCAGTTCGCTCGATCTGCGCCCCCATCGCCTGCAACATGCCGACGAGGTCGTCGACCTCCGGCTCCTGCGCGGCGTTCTCGATGACAGTCGTGCCCTTGGCGAGGGTCGCCGCCAGCATCGCGTTCTCGGTACCCATCACCGTCACGTACGGGAAGGTGATGCGGGCGCCCCGCAGCCCGCCCGGCGCCTGGGCGAAGTAGTAGCCGTTCTTGTATTCGATCTCCGCGCCCAGGGTGCGCATCGCGTCCACGTGCAGATCGACGGGTCGCCGCCCGATCCGGTCCCCGCCCGGGTTGCTGATGATCACCCTCCCGAATCGGGTGAGGAGCGGGCCGAGGAGGATGAACGAGGAACGCATCTTCATCGCCGCCTCGAGCGGGACGAAGAGCCAGTCGGCCCCCGCCGCCTTGATCTCCAGCCCGCTGCCGTCGAGCGGCTTGACCGAGAAGCCGATGTCGGTCATCACCCCGCGCAGGATCTGCACGTCGCTGATGCGCGGGACGTTGCGCAGGACGGAGGTGTCATCGGTGAGCGCCGCCGCGGCCATCATCTTCAGGACCGCATTCTTGGCGCCCGCGATCCGCACCTCGCCGCGGAGCGGGACGCCGCCGGTGACGATGAACTTCTGCATCAGGCGTCCCCCGCGCTAGGCGGGATAGGCCTCCTTCCACTCGTGCGAACCAAGGTGGTGGCCGTCACAGAGGCCCACCCGGCCGCCCATGTGGCGTGACGGGAGGTAGGGCTGCATCCCCTCCTCGAAGGGCGTCGGCGCCGCATTGCACAGCATGTAGCGTCGCTCGCGCGCCCAGGCGTAGGCGTGGTCGCTCGAGCAGAAGGCATACCCCTTGCTGAAGTTGGAAGAGGCTCCGGCCGGACCTCCGGGGAGGCCGATCGGTCCCGACTCTCGCACGATCTCGATGCGCACGGGGAGCTGCTCGAACCGGGCGGCGCAGTGATCACAGGCCTGCATCAGGCGCCTCGTGGGTCATGAACCGATCCTACCCCAGCGGCCTACCATGAGCCACGTGGCCCTCCCTCGCTGGCTGGCGACCGTCAACCTGCGGTTCTCGAATTCCTTCATGCGCCCGATCGCGGCCTGGCTCCCCTGGTTCGCCGTCCTGGAGCATGTTGGTCGCACGTCCGGCACCGTCCGGAGGACGGCGCTCATGGCGTTCCGCCGCAGGCCGGACCGTTGGGTGATGGCGCTGACCTACGGGACCGACGTCCAGTGGCTGCGCAACGTGGTCGCCGCCGGAGGCGGGCGGCTCCAGTCTCGCGGCCGATGGGTGGAGGTCACCGATCCGCGGCAATTTCGCGATGCGTCCCGGTCATCGGTCCCCTGGCTGGTGCGACCGATGCTGGCGCTCCTCCGCGTGACCGAGTTCGTCGAGATGCGCGAAGTCCGCTGAGAGGTCAGCCCCGCGAGCGTCGCCGGGTCGCGATGCGCTCGCGCATGAGCGCGGTCTGGAGCGCGGCGCGCACCCGGGCGATGTCAACCGGGTCGTACACCTCGCCCAGCTGGGCCTCGGCCTGCTTCCGCGCTTCCACGGCCTTTGCCTCGTCGATCTCGTCGGAATGCTCGGCCAGATCCGCCATCACGATCACCTTGTCCGGCCGCACCTCCACGAAGCCGCCGCTGATGAGCATCGACTCCTCGCTGCCGCTCTTCTTGATCCGCAGCTCACCCACGCCGAGCGAGCTGATCAGCGGCGTGTGGTGCGGCAGGATGCCCAGCTGGCCGTTGCGACCCGGCACGATGACCATGTCAACGTCGTCGTTGTAGACCATCCGCTCGGGACTCACGACCTCCAGCTTCAGCGGCACCTCAGCAACCTCCATGGAGGTAGTGTCGAATGGAGAGTGGAAGCGGTGAGGGACGGCACGGACGGCGCCGCAGCGCGTTGCGATAGCCGCGCAAGGCGTCGTTCGGGCCGGCCATCGGCTCTACTTCATCCCTTCCGCATTCGCCACCACGTCCTCGATCTTGCCGGCCATGAAGAAGGCCTGCTCGGGGAGATGGTCGTACTTGCCTTCCAGGATCTCGCGGAAGCCGCGGACCGTTTCCTTGAGCTCGACATAGGCGCCGGAGCGTCCGGTGAACTGCTCCGCCACGAAGAACGGCTGGCTCATGAAGCGCTGGAGCCGCCGAGCTCGGGAGACGGAGACCCGGTCCTCCTCCGACAGCTCGTCCATGCCCAGGATGGCGATGATGTCCTGCAGGTCCTTGTAGCGCTGGAGGGTGCGCTGGACCTCGCGCGAGACCTCGAAGTGCTCATCACCGACGATGCGCCGATCGAGCACGGTCGAGGTCGAGGTCAGCGGGTCGACGGCAGGGTAGATCCCCAGCTCCACGATCGAGCGCTCGAGGCGGATCGTGGAGTCCAGGTGCGCGAAGGTCGTCGCCGGGGCCGGATCGGTGTAGTCGTCGGCAGGCACGAAGATGGCCTGGAGCGAGGTGATCGAGCCCTTCTTGGTCGAGGTGATCCGCTCCTGGAGGGCGCCCATCTCGGTGGCGAGGGTCGGCTGGTAGCCCACCGCCGAGGGCATCCGGCCGAGGAGTGCCGACACCTCGGAGCCGGCCTGCGTGAAGCGGAAGATGTTGTCGATGAAGAGGAGGATGTCGCGCCCCTCCTCGTCGCGGAAGTACTCGGCCATG
>DATJIJ010000108.1:0-15462 GCA_035493355.1 Candidatus Methylomirabilota bacterium | reverse complement strand
TTCCGCGAGAACGCGGCGCGTGCCCTCCTCCTCCCACGAAGGCGGCCCGGCCAGCGCACCCCCCTCTGGATGCAGCGCCAGCGCTCCTCCGACCTCCTGGCCGTTGCCAGCCGGTACGGCTCGTTCCCGATCATCCTCGAGACGTATCGCGAGGTCCTCCGTGACGTCTTCGATCTCCCGGCACTCGCAGACGTGCTGAACCGGATCCGCGCCCGCCAGATCCGGGTCGTCAACGTCGAGACCGCGACGGCATCGCCATTCGCCTCGGGACTGCTCTTCAACTGGGTGATGGCCTACATGTACGAGGGCGACGCGCCCCTCGCCGAGCGCCGCGCCCAGGCCTTGGCCCTCGACCGCGAGCTGCTGGCCGAGCTGCTCGGCGAAGAGGAGCTGCGTGAGCTGCTCGACCCGGCGGCGATCACGGACCTCGAGCTGGAGCTGCAGGGCCTGGTCGGTGGCCGGCGGGTGCGGACCGTCGACGGGGTTCACGACCTGCTGCGGCGGGTCGGCGACCTGCGGACGGATGAGGTCATTGCCCGCTGCGACCTCCCCGACGCCGCGGATGCGCTTGCTGGCCTCGCCAGGGAGCGGCGCATCGTGGAGCTGCGGATCGGCGGGGAGTCGCGCTGGGTCGGGATCGAGGACGTGGCCCGCTACCGCGACGCGGTCGGCGCCAGCCCGCCGCCGGGCGTGGCGGAGATCTGGCTGGCGACGGCAGCTGACGGCCAGCCACCCCTCGACGGGCTCGTGTTGCGATGGGCTCGAACCCATGCGCCGTTCATGGCCGGGGGGCCTGCCGGCCGCTGGGGGATCGCGCCGGACCGGGTGGGGGAGCGGCTGCGCGCTCTTGTGGAAACCGGCGCCCTGGTCGAGGGTTCATTCCGCAGCGGCGAGTCCGAGCGGGAGTTCGCCGATCCCGAGGTGATGCGCTCCCTGCGCCGTCGCTCCCTGGCTCGCCTGCGCCGCGAGGTCGAGCCCGTGCCGATGGAGGCACTCGCCCGCTTCCTGCCCTCCTGGCATGGGGTCGGCAGCCACGCCTCGGGCACATCGCGCCTGCTCGAGGTGATCACCCAGCTCGAGGGCTACCCGATCCCGGCCTCGATCCTCGAGCGGGACGTCCTTGCCGCACGGGTGGCCGGCTACGCGCCGCGGCTGCTCGACGAGCTCGGCGCGGCGGGCGAGGTGGTCTGGATCGGGCGCGGACCGATTGGGCGTGACGACGGCCGCCTTGCCCTCTTCCGGCGTGAGCGCGCCGAGTTGCTGGCTTCGGCGGGAGCCTTCGAGCCCGGCGACCGCCCCGGCGGCCCGCTGCACGATGCCATCCGGCAGCAGCTGGAGCGCCGGGGCGCGACCTTCTTCGGCCCGCTCCGCATGAACGTGCGCGACGCCCGGACCGATGACGAGCTGCTTGACGCGCTCTGGGACCTCGTCTGGTCTGGAGAGGTCACGAATGACACCCTGGCCCCGCTCCGCGCCCTCTCGCTCCCCCGATCGCGATCACGGACCTCGCGCCCCGGCCGCGCGGCGGGGACCGGTCCGCCGCGAGCCGCCGGCCGCTGGTCGCTCGTCGCCGACCTGGTGGGGGAGGGCCGTTCGCCGACCGAGCGCAGCCATGCCCAGGCGCTCGCCCTTCTCGAGCGGCACGGCGTGGTGACCCGCGAGGCGGTGCTGGCCGAGGGGCTGGCCGGCGGCTTCGCATCGGTCTATCCGGTCCTCAAGGCGATGGAGGAGGCCGGGCGAGCGCGGCGCGGCTACTTCGTGGCCGGCCTCGGCGCGGCGCAGTTCGCCTTTCCCGGGGCGGTCGATCGGCTTCGCTCAGCGCGCGAGACGGACGTGGAGAGCGGCCCGCAGATCGTGCTGCTGGCTGCCGCAGACCCCGCGCAGCCGTACGGAGCGTCGCTGCCGTGGCCGCGTGACTCCGGCGCGGAGCGGCTGCCGTTGGCCCGGGTGCCCGGGTCGTATCTCGTCCTGGCGGACGGGGCGGCGGCGCTGTACGTCGAGCGTGGGGGCCGGGGACTGGTCACGTTGCCGGCGATGGCCGATTCCGAGGTCGCATCCCTGGCGGTGGGCGCGCTGGCGCGGCTGCTGGCGCCGTCGGGGCCGATGCGCGAGCTGCGCCTGGAGCGTGTGGATCGCGTGCCGCCGGCGGAATCGCTCCTGGCTGAGGCGCTGCGGGCGGTCGGCTTCCGCCCATCGTATCGGGCCTGGCTGCTGCGACCCTGACCTTGGCCCGCCAGGGGAGCTTCCGCCAACGAATCCGGGCAAAACAAATGTCCCGGAGGAACCTCACCCCGACCCCTTGATGCAATCTCGGGACCGTGGCCCGGCTCCTCCGGAACAAGACGAACAATAGGGGCTGCCCCAGGGTCTGGCTAGGGGACTTCTCCACGAGTTTTCCCGGATGTCACCGAGTTATCCACTACCCGTCCACAGGGCAGGTGGTCAGCCCGGTCTCGGAATAAGGACATCGGGCACCCAGAGGCGGGTGTGGCCGGTGAGGCTGAGCGCCGTGATCACGAGCAGCAACAGCACATAGGCGCCGAGGAGAAGCAGGTCGACACGGCCGTAGGCGAGCTGGCGAAGCCACGTGCGCCGGCCCGTGCCGAAGCCACGCAGGTCCATGGCGTCGATGGTGTCCTCCGCCCCGACGATCGCGTTGATGGTGACCGGGACGAGCAGCGGTCCGAGCTTGCGCAGGCGGCCGACGGGACCGCCCTTCACACGGTCCCACTCGTACCCACGGATGCGCTGCGCATCCATCGTGGTCTGCATGTCGGTGGCAAGCGATGGCAGGAAGCGGAAGGTGAGGTCGATGGCGTAGGCGAACTTGTACGGCACCCGCAGCCGGGCAAAGGTCGGACCGATGTCGCCGGGTGCCATGGCGAAGGCGATCGGGAAGCCCATCGCCGCCATCGAACCGAAGCGAAGTAGCTGGACGGTGGCATACGTGACCATCTCCGCAGAGATGGGCGTGCTCAGGAGCGGCAAACGGAAGTAGATGTGCAGGTCCGCTTCCTTGAAGCCGCGCAGCTCACCGCCGGTGAGCACGGTGTTGACCAGGATGATGAAGCCGATGAAGAACGCGATGTAGGCCCAGTTGGCTCGCACCGCGCGCCATGGGATCTGGGCGGAGCGGTAGTAGAGGAGCGCCGCCACCGCCATGGGTGTCAGCAGGCGGAGATCCCAGACCTGGACCGCGGCGAGGACATAGGCGGCGAGGGCCAGGATCAGGACGCGGGGGTCGCGGCGGGCGAGCCACGACCCCCGGCCTAGGTATCGGGGCGCGACGTTCACGTCACGCCGTTCATCGATGGGCGATGGCTATCGGCCCATCGATTCGCGGATCGGCTCCCATGCCGCCACCAGGATCGGCGTCAGGATCACCGCCACGATCAAGTCGCCGACGACGACGGGGATGTAATTGTCACTCATGGCAACTCCGAAGTTCTCAGCGGTGCCGAGCCAGATGTCGGTGAAGACGAACAGGAAGCCGATGACGACGCCGATCGCGGAGGCGACCGCCGCGTTCACGAGCTTGTTCTGGCCCTGCATCATGCTCATCGCCCACCATCCGGCGATGAAGCCAGCCAGCCCGTTGGCGAGGCTCCAATTCCACGAGGTGAGCAACCCCCACCCGCTGATTTGGTCGGCGATCGCATTGCCGACCAGGCCGACGAAGAGGCCGACGATCGGCCCGAACGCCACGCCGAAGAAGGTCACCAGGGCGAAGCTCGGGCGCAGCGATACGTTGGCCGTCCCGGGCAATGCGATCTGGAACTGGGCCGTGACTCCATAGAGCGCCGCGCCAATGGCGGCATACACGATCGTGCGGGACGAGACGTCCCACATCGCTCCGGTCGACCCCCTTGTCATCGTTGTCATCCGGTGTGCCTCCACAACCTCCGAATTGCCAGGGCTAGGTCAGGCTCGGTCGATGGTTGACCCTCCCTCCATCTCGCGCGTCGCAGCGCGCTCCTGAGCGAGGATTGCTCGCGCGAGCGAGGCGGCGTCGAGGAAAGCGTGGCCGGCGGGGCGCCAGGCCATGTTGGCGCGCATCAGCGAGGTCTGGTGAAGATTGCAGGCCCGCCACTCCTCCTCGTCCCGGATCACCTCCGCCGGCGTCCCATCGCCGACGACTCTGCCATCACGGATCACAAGAATACGATCTGCGCGCGTCAATGCAAGATCTACATCGTGCGTGATGAGGTAGGTGCTTTCGAGGCCGGAAATCCCTCGAACCTCGTCCATGAAGCGGTTCGCGGTGCGGTGATCCTGACCGGCTGACGGCTCATCCAGGATGAGCGTGGGCGGCTCGAGCGCCAGCGCGATCGCGAGCGCCAGGCGTTTCTGCTGGCCGAAGGAGAGCGTCATCGGCGGTCGGGTCAGGATTCCTTCGAGACCGTCGAGCGAGGTGCGCCGCAGAGTGGCCATCGCGAAGCCATCGGCGTCGTCTACCCGGTGACCCAGATTCCGGGGCCCGAACAAAAGCTCGTCGCGGACCGTGCGGGAGAAAAGCATCTGGCTGGGACTCTGGAAGACATAGCCGAAGACCCGAGCGAGCTCCGCCACGCTGCGGCCCTGCGCCGGATTGCCATCGACCTCAACGGCGCCGCTCGTCGGTCGGATGAGTCCCATCCCGGCGCGGAACATCGTCGTCTTGCCGGATCCATTCGGGCCGAGCACCGCAACCACACCGCGCGGTGCCAGCGAGGCGTCAAGGCCGCGCAGGACCTCCCGGTCGCCCAACGAGACGTGGACGTTGCGAAAGGCCAGGCGCGCCGGCACGTCGAGCTCCGTATGCTCCCGGCGCGGCACTACTTGCTTCACGGCACCCTGGTCCCGCGCCCGCTCGCGTTCGAGCGTCACCTCGAACGGCAGCTTCACCGATTCGGGATCGGCGACCCGAAGGAATCCATCCACCGGACCGAGGTACTGGACGCGACTCTCCTCGAGGTAGAGGACACGGTCCGGGCGGAGCTGCAGCGCCTCTTCGACGCGATGCTCGACGATGACGACCGCGTGCCCGGCGTCGGCAAGCTGGCGGAGGACATCAAGGAGGTGGTCGGCGGTCAGCGGGTCCAGGTTGGCGAGCGGCTCGTCCACGACGTAGAGGCTCGGCTGCAGCATGAGCGCCCCGGCCATCGCCAGCAGCTGGCGTTCGCCACCCGACAGCGCGTACGTCTCGCGCCCCGCCAATCCGCCGATCCCCGCCTCGTCGGAAACCTCGGCGATGCGGGCACGCATGGCAGCTGCATCCCAGCCGAGGTTCTCCGGTCCGAAGGCCAGCTCGCTTTCGACCGTCGAGCCGACGATCTGCTTCGCTGGGTCCTGGAGCAGCGTCCCGACGGTCAGCGAGATCTCGCGAAGCCGAAGCTCGGTGGTCGGCCTGCCGGCCAGTCGCACGACGCCGGCCATCTCGCCGGGATACGCGTGCGGGATCAGGCCGTTGATGGCACGAATGAGCGTCGACTTGCCGCAGCCCGACGGACCCGCGACCAGGAGCACCTCGCCACGCTCCATGGTGAGCGAGAGGTCGCGAATCGCTGGCTCGGTGGCGCGTCGGTAGCGAAAGGTGAGGGAGTCGATCTCGAGCAGCGGGCCGGCGGCCATCGGCTCAGGCAGGCTCGAGTCGTATCGCCGTATCGAGCTCCAGGCCGAGGACGTCGGCCGCCGATCCGAGGTTGATGGCCAGCGCAGGGCCCGCGTAGTCGGCGTCCTCGAAGAGGAGCGGAGAGCCGATCGGGACCTCGCCAAAGGTCGAGACCCACGGGACCCGAATCCGTGCCGCGGCGTGGGCCCCGCGGGCCGGGAGGACGAGGTCGAACGGGCGACCGTGCTCCATCTCGCCGAAGGCGGTGACCAGGTCCGATGTCTCGCCGGCGAGGCGACAGTTGCCGAAGGCGTCGATCAGCAGGACGGACGTGTCGAGCCCTCCGTCGCGGGGCGTGGCGTTCGGCAGCTCGAGCTTGATGACCTCGTCCACGGCGATCTCCGCGCCGACGCTCTCGAACGGCGTGCCGCCCGCCAGGTAGGCGCCGACCGGGGAGAAGATGTCGCGTCCGTGGAAGGTGTGGGAGACGCTCGGCAGCCACAGCGCCCGGTTCTCGAGGGCTCGGGCGGCGACGATGCCACCAAGCGCACGCGCCGCCGGCACGAGGAGGCCGTTGTCCGGCCCGACCAGGAAGTCGCCACGCCCCGCCTTGAGGGCGATCGGCCTGCGGGCCGTTCCAACGCCGGGGTCGACCACCGCCACGTGGACCCCCACCGGAAAGTAGGGAACACTGCGAGCGAGCAGAAATGCCCCGTCGCGGAGCGCGAAGTGGCGGATGGCGTGCGTCACGTCGATGAGTCGCGCATCCGGCGTGATGTCGAGCATCACCCCGCGGCAGACGGACGGCGCGCTGGAGCCGACGCCGAAGTCGGTCATGAAGGAGATGAACGGTCGGTCGGTCATGCGCGGCATCCTAGCCAACCGCGCGCGGCTCAGCGCAGCTGGACCGTCTCCAGGTAGGTAGGCAGGTGGGGATCCAGCCCCATTGCGCGAATCCGGACCGCGAATGCCTCGGCCGCGTCCGGGTCACCGTGGGTCACGAAGACGCGCTTCGGCTTGCCGTCTCCGGCGGTCGTGCCGCCGGCCTTGGCGAAGTTGTTCAGCCAGTCGTCCAGCTCGTGCTCGTCGGCATGCGCCGAGAAGCCGGAGATGACGCGGACGCGGCAGCGGATCGGGTAGGTCTCGCCGTCGATCTTGGCGATCTTGGCGCCCGACTGGATGTGCCTGCCGAGCGTTCCCTCGCCCTGGTAGCCGATGAACAGCAGCGTGCATGCAGGGTCGGGGAGGAAGTCCTTGAGGTGGTGCATGATCCGGCCACCGGTGAGCATCCCCGAGCTGGCGACCAGCATCAAGGGGCGGGGCTGCGTCCGGATTCCCTTCGACTGGTCGACCTCGTTGGTGTACGTCTCACCCGGATAGATCAGCGGCGAATCGCCTGACCGCAGGAGCTTCGCAGTCTCCTCGTCGTAATCCTCCGGGTGGCGCAGGTAGACGTCGCTCGCCCGACTCGCCATGGGGGAGTCGAGGTAGAGCGGCAGCCGGGGAATCCGCTGGTCTCGGTACAGCTCGTCGAGGACCCACACGAGCTCCTGGGTGCGACCGACCGCGAAGCTGGGCACCAGCAGGACGCCCTTGTCGGTCGCCACCTCGTTGATCGCCTGGGCCAGCTCCTCGATCGCCTGCTCGTGCGGCGCGTGCTCGCGGTTGCCGTACGTGGACTCGACCAGGACGAAATCCGCGTGGCTGACCGGAGCCGGGTCGCGGAGGATCGGAGTGTCGCATCGGCCGAGGTCGCCGGAGAAGACGATGGTCGTCTCCCCGCCGTCGTCGGCGATGCGCAGCTCGATGATTGCCGAGCCGAGGATGTGCCCGGCGTCGCGGAAGGTCGCCGTGATGCCGTCCATCAGCGTCACAGGGGCGTCGTAGTCGACGGGCGAGAACTGCTTCACGGTCTGCTCGACGTCCTCGATGGAGTAGAGCGCGGCGCGCGTCATCGTCATCCCCTCGGCAGGAGCGGAACGCAGCTTGGCCGGCATCTGGGCGTCGTCCTCGACGGCCGCCTCCTCGCTTGCGAGGTCGGCGTCATGCGCGGCGGCCTCGTCGGGATGCTTGCGGCGCCAGCGGTTCTCCGCCTCCTGCTGGAGCTTGGCCGCGTCCCGCAGCACGATCTCGGTCAGGTCGAGGGTGCCCCCCGTCGCGCGGATCGGGCCACGGAAGCCCGCCTTGACGAGGGCGGGGACGCGACCGCAGTGGTCGAGGTGGGCGTGGGTCAGGAGGAGTGCGTCGATGGCCTTGGCGTCGTAGGCGAACGGCATCCGGTTGCGGCTCACCTCTTCCGGCGCGCCCTGGAACATGCCGCAGTCGACGACGACCTGGCGCTCGCCGGCGGTGACCAGGAACTGGGAGCCGGTGACGGTTCCCACGGCCCCCAGGAACTGGATCGAGACGCTCATCGGCGCGAGTATGGCCGAAACCGGGTCGCGGGTATCATCGGCCCGCATGCCATTCCTCATCGAGCCCCCGATCGAGCCGATGCTGGCCAAGCCAACGCCCGAGCTGCCGGTCGGCGACGGCTGGCGCTACGAGCCGAAGTGGGACGGCTTCCGAGCCCTCGTCTTCCGCGATGGCCCCGATCTCTACCTCCAGTCGCGTGACCTGAAGCCACTGGACCGATACTTCCCGGAGCTCCTCGAGCCCCTGCTTTCCGTGGGCGGCCCAAAGGCACGCTTCGTGCTCGACGGCGAGATCGTCATCGCACAGGACGGCGAGCTGCAGTTCGAATCGCTCCTGCTGCGCATCCACCCGGCGGCCTCGCGCGTGGCGATGCTCGCGAGCGAAACCCCGGCCTCATTCGTCGCCTTCGACTGCCTCGCAGAAGGCGCCGATGACCTTCGCGACGCTCCACACGACGATCGCCGACTCCGCCTGGAGGCCCTGCTGGCCGACCCGCCGGCATCGGTCCTCCTCACGCCAGCGACCAGCGACCCGAAGGTCGCTCGGCACTGGTTCGACGTCTTCGAGGGGGCCGGCCTGGACGGGGTGATCGCCAAGCGGGCGGAACTGCGCTACCTGCCCGGGAAGCGCGAGATGGCGAAGATCAAGCACCTGCGCACCGCCGACTGCGTGGTGGCAGGGTTCCGGTGGCACAAGAACGGGCCCGGCACCATGGTCGGCTCGCTGCTGCTCGGTCTCTGGAACGACGCCGGCCAGCTGCAGCACCTGGGCGTGACGTCGTCCTTCACCGAGGATCGGCGCCGCGAGCTCGTTTCATTCCTCGAGCCGTACCGGGTCGATGCGCTGGAAGGGCACCCCTGGCGCGAGTGGAAGGAGTGGGAGGCTGCCGCCGAGGGGAAGCGCATGCCTGGGGCCACTTCGCGCTGGAATCGCGGCAAGGACCTCTCCTGGGAGCCGCTTCGACCGGAGCTGGTCTGCGAGGTCGCATTCGACCATCTCCAGGGCGACCGGTTCCGCCACGCGACAACGTTCAAGCGCTGGCGGCCGGACAAGCCGCCGTCCGAATGCCGCTACGACCAGCTCGAAGAGACGCCACCCGCCCTCCTCGCCGACCTGTTCGGCGGGCGTTGACCGACTACACTCCACGCCGCCTCATCGTCCAGTGAAGGAGAACCTCCGCTCGTGAGCCCCGCCGATCCGAACGCCGCAGTCAACGAGCTCGCCGACCGATTCTGGGACGGCGTCCTCGAACGCGATCCGGTCTACGCCACCATCCTCGGCGACGACCGCTGGGACGATCGGCTGCCCGACCTGGGTGCGGCTGGCCGGGCCGCAGATGAGGCCGCCTACCGGGAGACCCTGGCAGAGGCTGAGGCGATCGATCCGGCCGGCCTCGAGCCGGAGCAGGTCATCACCCGCGACATGCTCATCCTGGTGGCCAGTACGCACCTCGAGGCGCTCGAGCAGAAGCAGTACCAGCTGGCGATCAATCACATCTTCGGCACTCAGACGATGCCGGTCCGGATCGCCCAGTACCAGGTGGCGGAGACGCCCGAGGGGCTCAACCGCCTCCTGGCCCGATTCACCGCCTATCCGGCCGCGATCGAGCAGGAGATCGAGACCCTGCGCGAGGGGATGGCCGAGGGCCGGACCGGGGCGGCGATCCCGGTGCGCAAGCAGATCGAGCAGATCGAGCGGATGGTCGCGCTGCCCTCGGAGACATTCCCCGCGGTGGCGATGGCCAACGTCGCCGACGACGCCGCTCGGGAGCGAGTCCGCGAGTGCGTCGCGGCTGACATCTACCCGGCCCTCCAGCGCCTGCGCGACTTCCTGGCCGATGAATACGAGGCGCAGGCTCGCCCTGAGCCCGGCATCTCCAGCACGCCGAACGGCGATGAGGCGTATCGGCTGGGGATCCGGATGAACACGACGATCGACACCACTCCGGACGAGGTTCATCGGTTCGGGATGGAGGACCTGGCGCACATCGAGGCCGAGAAGGACGAGATTGCGCGGCGAGCCGGGTACCGCGACCGGGTTGCCTATGCCAAGGCGCTCTCCGAGGATCCGGCGAACCACACCTCGTCCCGCGAGCAGATCGTCGAGCTCGCCCGGGGGCAGACGGTGCGCGCCTTCGCCACCGCGCCCCGCTACTTCGGACGGCTGCCGCGCGCCGATTGTGAAGTCAAGGCGGTCGAGGAGTACCGCGAGCGGGAGGTGCCGCCGGCCTTCTACATGCCGCCCTCCATCGATGGGGCGCGGGCTGGCCAGTACTACCTCAACACCTATCAGCCCGAATCGCGCGACCTCCACAAGATCGCCTCGATCACCTACCACGAGGCGACCCCCGGACACCACTTTCAGCTCGCCATCGAGATGGAGCTCACCGGCCTGCCCGCGTTCCGAACGCTCGGTTCGCGCATGGCGGGAGCGGCCTACTCCGAGGGCTGGGGCCTGTACTGCGAACGCCTCGCCGACGAGATGGACCTCTACCTGTCCGATGCCGAGCGGATCGGGATGCTCGACATGCAGGGGTTCCGCGCCGCGCGGCTGGTGGTCGACTCGGGGCTGCACGCGTTCGGCTGGAGCCGGGCCCGGGCCATCGAATTCATGCACGAGCGCGGCTCGATGCCCCTCGTCGACTCCGAGATCGAGGTCGACCGCTACACGATCTGGCCGGGGCAGGCGCTCTCCTACAAGATCGGCCAGCGCGAGATCGAGCGGGCGCGGCGCGAGGTGAGCGAATTCATGGGAGACCGATTCGACCTGCGAGCCTTCCACGACGAGGTCCTCGCCCACGGATCCGTGCCGCTGGCAACCCTGCGACGCGAGATCCACGGCTGGGTCGAGGCGGCGGTCGCGGCGCGCGAGGGCGCGCCCGCAGGCTAGGCTCCGCTTCGTGGATGCACCCGAGCGAAGGGTCTTGACCGGTCGGTTCGTCCGTCTCGAACCGCTCGAGGAGCGCCATCGCGACGACCTGCTGGCCGCCGCGGCGCAGGATTCTGCGACGTTCCGCTACCTCTTCACCGACCTGTCGATGGGCGCATCCGAGTGGCCAGCCTATCTCGCCGATGCGCTGAAGCCCGAGTACGTCTCGTGGGCGACCGTGGACGCCGCCACGGGCCGCGCCATCGGCTCGACCCGCTTCCTCGACATCGCGCCCGAGCACGGACGCGTGGAGATCGGCTGGACCTGGATCGCGCCGTCCCATCAGCGCACCGCGACGAATACCGAGGCCAAGCTCCTGCAGCTGTCATACGCCTTCGACGAGCTCGGCGCGACGCGCGTGGCGCTGAAGACCGACGAGCGCAACGAGCGCTCCCAAACGGCGATCGCGCACCTCGGGGCGATCCGCGAGGGGGTGCTGCGCCACCAGTTCCGGATGCCGGACGGCTTCATGCGGAGCAGCGTTTATTTCTCGATCCTGGCTGCCGAGTGGCCTGCCGTGAAGGCTCGGCTGGAGGAACGGCTCGCCCGGTAGGGCCGCTGCCTACGGCGCTTCGTGGATCTCCTGGGCGGCCTTGATCCCGGATTCGAGCGCCCCCTGGATCCAGGCGTGGTACAGCGAGCAGTGCTCACCGGCGAAGTAGATCCGGCCCTCCGGCTTCACGATGTCCGCCTGCAGCTCGGTCTGCTGCTCGGGGGCGAAGAGGGCGAAGGCACCATTCGCCCACCGGTCGTCGTACCAGGCGTGCGAGGCACCGACCTCGTAGACGTCGCGGATGCGCGGGTGGATGCGCGACACGTCGTCGAGCGCCTCCTCCAGCCGCGTCTCCTCGTCCATCGCGCCCCAGCGCAGGGCATCCTGGCTCCAGGTGTACGAGGCCAGCAGCACGCCTCGTGAGGTCGTGGGATCGGGGGTGGGGTAGTTGATGCGGCGAATCGGCAGGTCGGTGACCGTAGCGCCGCCGAAGATGCCGTCATCGGCCTCCCAGACCCGCTCGCGGACCTGGAAGAGGATCTTGGTCGAGGCCGAGTAGTTCAGCTGCCGGATGGCCCGCTGCTTCTCGTGCGAGAACGGCGTCAGCTGCTCCACCTGGCGCAGCACGGAGAAGGGGATGGCACAGACCGCGTAGTCGGCCCGCTCGCTGTATCGGCCTGCCTCGGTCTTGAAGTGCACCGTCACCGAGTCGGCATCCTGGTCGATCGCGAAGACCTCCGCGCCGAACCGGATCCGATCCTGGAGCTCACCGTAGAAGGCGCGAGGCAGCATGTCGGTGCCCCCGACGATCTCCTGCATGTCCACGAACGACTTGCCCAGATCCTCGCGCAGCTCCTCGATGACGGCGTTGTTCATGTCCGATTCGACGAAGTTGATGACGCCGTACATCTCGATGGCGCCCTCGCTGAAGCCCTTCAGGACGAGGAACTCACGGAGCGAGTACTGGTCGTACTGGGCCACGATCTGGTCCCAGCCCGCGTCACCCTCCCGCTCGAGCAGGTCGCGCAGGTCGCGGGTGGCGTCCTCCCACAGGTCGTCGATGCTCCGGCCACGCTCATGCTCCGCCACGTCGAACGGAAGCTCACCGGGCTGCTGGCGCGCCTCCTCGGCGGTCATCCGCTTGCCGCCGACGTGGACCAGACCCTTGGGGTTGCCCATCATGAAGGGGCGCAGTTTCAGGCCGAAAAGGTTCACGTATTTGAGGGTCAGGTCGTGGACGCGCGGAATCCGCATCGCCCCTGCCTCGGCGTAGAGACCCGGCGCGAAGGTGCGCAGCGTGAAGACCCGCCCGCCGACGCGGTTCTGCGCCTCGAGGATCAGCGGGTCATGGCCCTGGCGGGCCAGCTCGAAGGCGGCAACCAGGCCAGCCATCCCGGCGCCGATGACGAGTACGCGCTTCCGCCGTCCCTCGCGGGGCTCGAGTCCCTGGTGGGGGACCGAGAGGACCTCGGGCGCTACCGGCTCGTCTGATGGCGGCGGCTGCTCCTCGGGATCGGGGGCCTCACGCGTGCCAACGCTCATGTGCCGAATGCTATCGGCTCAGGAGGCGTCGGGAGGGCGCTCGCGGTACTCCGCCCACGGGTCGTAGTCGGGATCGGGCGGCTCGGCTGCGGGCCGCTCCGCCTCCGGGACGTGGCGCAGGTTGACGCGGACCCGGTACCAGAGCGAGGAGCGGCCGCGCATCCCGTCGACCAGGACGTCGTCCTCCGCGAGGAGCTTGGCGGCCTTTGGGTGACGCTCCTTCCAGCGCTCCAGGCCGGCCATTGCGTCCCCCTTCGCCTTCGCCTGCGATATGACGATCAACGGATGGGCCGATCGCCGACGGCCGGTCGGAGCGGCGGTCCCGTCGGCGCGGCGAGCGGTTGGCGACGGCAGGGCGGGCGCGACCGAGCCTACCCGTCCGCGGGGGGCCTTCGGGTCGGTTGGCGCCCCCGCCACTTCCGGCATCCGCCGTTTCGACGGCTGCACGCGCGGCGGCTCCCCGGGCTGCTTGGCGTAGTTCGGCGGCCACGGCGCGTCGCCCTGTCCCGCCGCCTCGTCGCGAGCGGAGAGCTCCAGGAGGCCGTCGAGCGAGCCCACGGCATCGTCGATCCCCGCGCCGACGTCGCCGAGCCGGGCGTATCGGTCGGGCATCGTCTTGACCGTGAAATCGCCGAGCTCCGCGTCGGGGACCTCGGACCAGAGGAGTGGAGCCGAGACGCGTGCGTCGGGGACCGGCCGCACCGAGTAGACGGAGGCCACCGTGCGGTCTTTCGCGTTCTGGTTGTAGTCGATGAAGACCCCGTGCCGCTCCTCCTTCCACCACTTGCTGGTGGCGAGCTCGGGCACGCGACGCTCGACCTCGCGGGCCAGGGCGAGCGCTGCACGACGGACCTCGCCAAAGGACCAGCGCGGCTCGATGCGGGCGTAGACGTGGATCCCGCGGGAGCCGGAGGTCTTCGGCCAGCCCGTGAGGCCGTGATCGGTGAGGACTTCGCCGGCCACCACCGCCACGTCGCGGACCATGCTCCACGGCACGCCGGGACCCGGGTCGAGGTCCACCCGCAGCTCGTCGGGGTGGTCGAGGTCACCGGCGCGCACCGGGTGCGGGTTGAGGTCGATGCAGCCGAGGTTCACGACCCATGCCAGCGCCGCGCCATTGCTGACGACGACCTCGTCGGCCGTCCGGCCCGACGGAAACGACAGCTCCACCGTCCGGACGAACTCCGGAACCGATGCCGGCGCCCGCTTCTGGAAGAAGGCCTCGCCGGCTGCGCCGTTGACGAAGCGCTTGAGTGCCATCGGCCGATCCATGACCCCGCGCAGCGCGCCAGGTGCGACGGCGAGGTAGTAGTTGACCAGGTCGATCTTGGTGACCCCGGCCGGCTCGAAGAAGAGCTTGCCCGGGTTGCTGATCGCGACTTCGAAGCCGTCGACCTCGAGCAGGACCGATGCGTCCTTCGGCACGACGACAGGGTAGCCTCTCACACATGGTCGAGCGCTGGAAGCGGCTCCTCGCGGCGGCTGACGAATGGGCGGGCCGGCGCCCGTCGACGCGGATCGCGCGTCGCGCCCTCGCTGGCTTCGCGCTGCACGACGGCGCGGACGTCGCCAGCGGGATGGCCTACTTCGCGATCCTCTCGCTCTTCCAGGTCGTGGTGCTGGGCGTCATCGTCTTCAGCCTGATCGTTGGCGAAGGTGAGGCGAAGCGCCTGCTCATCCACAACCTGGAGTCTGCGCTGCCACTCGAACCCGGGACCGTGGGCGACATCGTCGAGAGCATCATCGAGTCGCGCGGCGGCGTGACGATCGTGAGCGTCGCGATCCTGGCGTGGGGTGCCATCGGCTTCTTCGGCGCCCTCAGCACCGGTGTGGGGCGTGCCTTCGCGACGACCACGCGGCGGCCCTTCTGGCAGGACAAGCTGATCGGCCTCTTCCTGCTCGGCGGCGCGGGACTCCTGACTCTTGTCTCGATCGGAATCGGCCTGGCGGAGGGGATCGCCGCTCGGGTTGCGAGCAGGCTTCCCGGTGGGGGGAAGAACGGGGAGCTGCTGGTCAACCTGGTCGGGCTGCTCCTCCCGATGCTCCTCGTGCTGGCGGCCCTGATGGTGATCTACCGGGTGGTCCCGAACCGTGTCGTGACCTTCCGGCAGGTGCTGCCGGGCGCCCTGGTGGCGGCGATCCTGTTCACGGCACTGCGCTCGGGCTTCACCTGGTATGCCACCGACGTGGCGCGCTACGAGAGCTTCTTCGGCCCGATCTCGACCGTGATCTCGCTGCTCGTCTTCCTCCACCTAGCGAGCATGGTCGTGCTCCTGGGAGCCGAGATCGCGCGCGCGAATGTCCTCGAGGACGACGAGGCGGCAGACAAAAAGGTGGACTCTTGACTAGATCAGGTGGTAGCTTCCGACCACGTCACGCGCTCTGTATGCGCGAATAGGATCGCGACAGGAGCACGTAGACGGGGCATCTGGGCCGATGGAACAACTACAGATGATTGTCGTATGAGGCGACGATCTCACCTGGCCATCATGGT
>DATJIJ010000107.1:0-2709 GCA_035493355.1 Candidatus Methylomirabilota bacterium | reverse complement strand
GCCAAGGCCAACGCCCGAGCCCGCGAAAAGGCTGCCAGGCGCTGATGGCGGAGCTGCTCGCGGGACTCACCCGCGACCATGTGAACCGCCTCCGCGACACCTTCGACGACGAGGTCATCACCCAGGGCGACGACGGCTACGACGCTGCCCGTCGCGTCTGGAACGCGGTGTATGACCGTCGACCGGCGCTCCTCGTCCGCCCCAGCCACCCCGACAACGTCGCCAGGGCCATCCGGTTCGGGAGGGAGCATGACCTCGAGATCGCCGTGCGCGGCGGCGGCCACAGCGCGGCGGGGCACTCGACGTCCGACGGCGGGCTGGTCATCGACCTCTCGCGGCTGCGGGGAGTGACCGTCGACGCCGAACGACGGATCGCTCGCGTAAGCGGTGGCGCGCTGCTCGGCGAGCTCGACGTGGCAGCGCAGGCCCACGGCCTCGTCTGTCCGGTCGGGGTCGTCGGCCACACGGGCGTGGGTGGGCTCACCCTCGGCGGCGGGATGGGCCGCCTCCAGCGGCAATTCGGCCTCACGATCGACAACCTGCGATCGGTCGAGCTCGTCACCGCGGATGGGCGGACCGTCCGGGCCAGCGCCGCCGAGGAGCCGGAGCTCTTCTGGGGGATCCGCGGTGCGGGCGCGAACTTCGGGGTCGTCACCTCGTTCGAGTTCGAGCTTCATCCGTTCGGCGGGCTGCTCCATCGCGGTGTGCGGATCTTCCCCGCCTCCCAGGTGCACGAAGCCTGGTCGACCTTCCGCGCGTTCGCCGATGTCGCTCCCGATGTGCTGGGCCTGATCTTCTCGATCGGCCTCCCCGAGCCTGGCACCGACTACTTCGACGCGGTCGGCGGCCAGCCGATCGTGGTCATCTCCTACAACCACAGCGGCGACGCAGCAGATGTCGGGCGAGACGTCGCGCCGCTCGCCTCTGGCCCCGTGCCGGTATCGAGCATGGACGTCAGCCAGCCCTACCTCGAGGTGCAGACTGCCAACGACCTGGCGATGGCATGGGGCCATCGTTCGTACATCAAGGGTGGCTACGCCGATGAGTTCCGCCCCGAGGCGCTCGACGCGCTCGTCGAGCACGTGACCGGTGCGTTGCCGGGGAGCTCATTCGCGATGACCGTCCAGGGCGGCGCGATGGGACGCGTGCCGGACGACGCGACCGCATTCACGGGGCGAGATGCACGGTTCGAGATGAGCGCAGACGCGGAGTGGGAGGATCCCGCCCTCGACGATGTCGGCCGCGACTGGGTGCGGCAGGCGCTGGCAATCGTCGAGCCGGATGCCGTCATGGGTCGCTACGTCAACGAGATCGCCGAGTCGGGACCGGAGGAGAGCCGGGCCATTTACGGTGATGCGAAGATCGGCCGGCTGGCCGAGCTCAAGCGGGAGTGGGATCCGGAGAACGTCTTCCGGATGAACCACAACATCGCGCCTTAAACGCGAACGCCGCCTGGCGGGAGGCGGCGTTCGTGACTGAGGGTCTGTGGTTGCGGGGGACGGATTCGAACCGACGACCTTCGGGTTATGAGCCCGACGAGCTACCACTGCTCCACCCCGCCTCGGCATGCTAGGGCCCGCGCATGGATCGGTCAATTCTTGCGATCGGCTGATAGCATCGCCGCACATCCAGCACTCGAGAGGCCTGAGCCGATGCGCCGATATCTCGCGACCGCGATTGCCGCCGGCCTGATGGCCGCCCTTGCCAGCTGCGCCCCGGCAGCCAGCAGCCAGGCCCAGCCCAGCGCTAGCGGGAGCGGCCTGCCGGGCCCCGGCACCCTGCCATCGACCGCGGCTTCTGCGGGCGCCGTGCCGAGCTTCGAGACCGGCCCAACGGGCACGCCGATCGGGGACTGGTCGCTGACCCTCACCGGTGGCCCGGCGGCCGGCACCTATAGTGGCCGCGACGAGATGACATGCGTCACCGGCGCCGGGCTGCCAACGTCGGTCGCCGCCAACCCGGTCGGGTCGCCACCCATCGGCCACATCGCCATGGTGACCGGCAGTGGGGCCGACGACAAGATTCTCGTCTCCGCAGGTGGCATCGAGGGCGGCGGGGCGTACCAGACCAGCAGCACCGCAGAGACCTTGGACGGCCCGACGGTGACGAACGGGATTCTGCACCTGAAGATGAGCGGCACCCAGGTCCTGTCGGACGAAACCCGGACGCTGCTGCTCGAAGCCACCTGTCCGCTCTTCCCGGCTGAGACGGATGGCTGACGAAGAGCCGGCTTTCGGCCTGCACCAGATCGGCCAGATCAGGATCCAGGTCACCGATGTCGATCGGGCGGTCGCCTTCTACGGCGATCAGCTAGGCATGGACTTCCTCTACGCCTTTCCCGGGATGGGCTTCTTCGACGCGGGCGGCGTGCGCCTGATGCTCGTCGAGCCCGAGGGCCGGGCCTTTGGTGGCGAGTCGGCGATCTACTACCGCGTCGACGACATCGGCGAGGCGGTCAAGACGCTGGGGTCGCGCGGCGTGGTCTTCGACGACCAGCCGCACGTCGTCCATCGGGACCCCGCCTACGACCTCTGGATGGCCTTCCTGAAGGACCCCGACGGGAACGTGGTGGCGTTGATGAGCGAGGTGCCCAAGGAGTAGCGTCGGCTACAATGCCGCCGGGTTCGCGCGGTCGCGACCCGTCCCGATCGATGCGAGGCTGCGCACGCCGATGGCCGTGAACCCGAAGAAGCTGCGACCCTACGACCA
>DATJIJ010000106.1:0-3794 GCA_035493355.1 Candidatus Methylomirabilota bacterium | reverse complement strand
GAGACGGCGATGGAGAGGCAGCGATCAGGCGCGAAGGACGATCGTTCGGATCAGCTCAGCCCGGCCGAGGCGATGCGGCAGAGCCTGGGGGCATCGTCCGGCCAGCGGGTCGGCGACAACGAGCCGCTGGCCAACCCCGTCATCTCCGGTCCGGCCCCCGAGCCGGAGGAGAGTCAGGACGCGGCGGCCGGCGGCGCAGGAGCGGACTGAATCGCCAGCGCCGCCATGTGCTCCATGTACTTGAGGTCGAACGGCTTCGGGACGTAGGCGAACGCCCCCTCGCGCAGGCACTCCTGCACGACGGCCACCTCTGTGTTCACGGTCACCATGATGACCGGCAGCGTGGGATCCACGCGCCGGAGCAGCTTCAGGACCTCGATCCCGCTCGGCCCCGGCATGTTGATGTCGAGGAAGACGACGTCGGGGCGGGCCTGCTGGTACGCGGAGAGCGCGGCCGGGCCACTGTTGGCCACGACGATGTCGTAGTGCTCCCCCAGGTACTCGCGCACCACGTCCGTCAGCTCGGGTTCGTCGTCGACGATCAGGATGCGCTTCATTGCGGCGATTTTACTGCAACCCTGGCAGCGTCCCGGTCGGGGAAAACCCGCGGCAGCGCGCGGAGCTGGAGCCGGGGGCGGGAGTTGAACCCGCGACCTACTGATTACGAATCAGTTGCTCTGCCTCTGAGCTACCCCGGCGATTCAGGGACTTACGTGCGATGCGCGCTCGATTGTAGCAGGTTGTGCTGATTTTGTGCTGACGGGCGCGGTGATCGAGGCGATGATCGGCGCAGCGGTCTTGTCGATCTCGTCGCGCAGATGGCCGGGCGCGAGGTGCGCGTAGCGCAGGGTCAGCTTGATGTCGCGATGCCCCAGGATTTCGCGGAGCGCCTGCAGCGATCCGCCCCGCATCACGAACCACGACGCGAACGAATGCCGCAGATCGTGGAAGGTGAGCTCGCCGACCTTGGCCGCCTCCACGGCATTCTCGAACGCGGTCCGGATCGACTCGTCGGGCCAGAGGCGGCCGGCGTGGGGCTCCGGCAGGGCGGCCAACAGATCGTAGACCGCTTGGCGCATCGGCACCTCGCGCCGGCGCCCTGACTTCGTGCGCTCCAGCCGGATCACCCCCCGCGTCATGTCGAGACCTTCCTCCCACGTCAGGCCCATGACCTCGGAGTAGCCCACCCTCGCGTATCGCATCCAGACGGAGGGCCCCGCCGACGTGCCATGGATCGTGTGGGAGCCCGAGGCGGTGGCCGTCAACATCGCCGATGCCCTCGATCCGGTGCGCGAGACCCCGAGGACCGCACGACGCGGCGCGACTGCCAGGCCTGGCTCCGCAAACACCTCGCCGATGGCCCCCACCATTCGATCGAGGTCGAACAGGCGGCCAAGGCCGCCGGATTTAAGCAACGCACCATCGATCGCGCCAAGAGTGGGCTCGTCGATTCCGTCAAGCGCGGGCTCGGCGGCTGGGACTGGATCATCACGCCATGACCCCGCGGGGTGAAGACCGCCATGAAGGGCGCCACTTCCCCCATGTGGCGTCCTTGGCGTCCTTGGCGTCCTTCGAAGGGCGCCACCCCCTGAAGGACGCCACAAAGAACGCCACCTTGGCGCCCTTCAAACATACCTGCCCCCGGCCCTCGCCGCCCTCACCCGCGGATTCTCCGCGCTGGGGGCCAGATCGCCTCGTCGAGCGGGGAGTCCAATCCCTCTGGTGTCAGCGTGCGTGGGACGTCGCGGGATTGGCCATTCGATTCATCTCACCTCCGAGGTGAAGCGCCGCAAGGCCAGGCGGCTGGCCAGCGCCTGACGCTCGCGCGGCATCAGCGCCACGAACCACGCGCCAAGCGCGGCCAGGGGCAGGGCGACCAGCACCTGGCCGAAGAAGGTCACCACGTTGGAGGCCGGCCACCACGTCTCGATGGCCCGGGTCGCGAGGCCGAAGGGGATCATCGCCACCAAGGGCCGCAACAGCGCCCGCGCGTAGTAGGCGCGCAACGAGAGTCCGACGTGGCGCCGGGCGTAGAGCGGCCCCACCACGAGCGAGACGATCAGCCGCGGCAGCGCGGTCCCCCAGGCGACGCCGACGATGCCGAAGTGGCGGACCAGAACGAGGCTCAGGCAGAGATTGGCGGCCGCCTCGGCCATGTAGACGGGTATCAAGCCCCGGTGCCGATTGATGCCGATCAGCGTTGACGTCATCACCTGGAATCCGGCGAAGAACCACACCGCCATGGCCAGCACCACCAGCACCGAACCGGTGGGGCCCGCATACTCGGGGCCCATCCAGAGGCCGATGAACGACGCGCCGCGGATCTCGAGGGTCAGGACGATCGGCAGGACGGCAAGACCGGCGAACCGGGCGCCTTGCAGGAGCACGTCCCCCACGGACGCGGCCCGCCGCCGGCCTTCCAGCGCGCCCACCATCGGCGTGAGCGTCTGCGAGATGCCGGCGATCACCATGCGCACGTGGTCGGTCATCGTGGAGGCGATCGCGAAAAACGTGATCATCGCGACCGGGAGAAACGCGCCGATCACCAGAGAGTCGGTATAGTTGATGACTGCGACGGCGGCGTGCAGCATGCTCGTCGGGAGTCCGAAGGAGAAGATCGTCCCCAGGTCCTCGGACCGCCAGGCCCCCACCCGCAGCGTCAGCTCGGGATAGAGCCGCCGGCTGAGCCAGGCGCTGGCGGCTCCACGCAGGATCGAGACCACCAGCTGCACGAGGGCCAGTCCGATGAGACCGCCGCCGGCGTCGAGCACGACTACGGTCGCCACCGCCTGCACCAGCGTGAGCACGACGTTGACGACATTCAACGACTCGAACCGCTGCAAGCCGACCACGATCCCGCCGAAGACGCCGGAGATCAGGGAGACCGCCACGTTCACGCCGCTCAGGCATAGCGCGATGCGGGCGACGCTCGCCAGCTCGGCCGGTACCTGGAACGCGTGGTTGACGAGCAGGGCCAAGACGACCGAGCCCATGATGGCCACCAGGCCCAACCCCCCGAACAGGACGAGCGCGGTCGAGGCGATGCTGCCGGCGTCCTGGTGCCGGTGGGCGGCCTGGTAGGTGGCTATGTATTTGGTGACCGCGCCGCGCGTTCCTAGGTCGAGCAACCCCAGGTATCCCACCAGGGAGCCGAGCAACACCCAGGAGCCGTAGGTCCCGTCGCCGAGCGTTTGCACGATGTACGGTGACAGGGCCAGGCTGACGACGGCACCGATGACGAACGACGCCCAGTTGGCCAGCACGTTGCGCACCGAACGTCTCCAGTCGGTGACAGGCTCGGGGCGGACTGCCGTCGTCATCGTGCGTGCAGCAGCGTCGTGAGAGCCTGGGTGGCGTCCCGCCAGAGACCGTCGCGGCGTTGCCGGGCCGGGCGATCGACCAGGGTCCCCAGCGGCGCCACCTTGTCGCCCAGGGGCAGCTCGGATCGGATGACCGAGCACACGTGATCTCGCACGCGCTTCCACTCGGCCAGCATGACCCGTCCGCTCTTCCCGTTCATTAGCTGAACCAGCGGCGTTCGTCCGCGCCGATCTGGCTCGAGGCCGCCGGATGCAGACGGCGCCGGAACAGGACGTCCGCGACATCGACGCAGCGCCCCTGAGACGGAAAGCTGGTGCCGGGCTCCCTTCATCGAGCTATCCTGCAGCGAACCTGCCCCCGTCATGCCGACCGAAACCGCGCCAAAGCCCAGGAAGACGAGGATTGGGACCGCGCCGGTCCAGACGAAGTAGGCGATGAGGCCAAGGCTCGTGACGGCCAAGCCGGCACCACCT
>DATJIJ010000105.1:0-2735 GCA_035493355.1 Candidatus Methylomirabilota bacterium | reverse complement strand
GGTGCCTTCCTGAGTCTTGACGAAGGTGAAGGCGCCGGCGCCCACGAAGAGGAGGCCGCCGATCACCAGGAAGATCCCAAGGATTCGAATGCGTGTAGTCATCTCGGAGTTCCTTTCAACGTTCTGTGGCAAGTCCACATGCGCACTGTCGTCGTTGAACGGTGAAGTTGGGCCCCGCCGAATGGCCCCTTTTCGGCGTGCCTTCCGGACCCCGTGCCGGGCCGTCCCGACCGTGGCGCGGCGTTGCTAGACTTGCCGACGAGATGGCAGACGACCGCATCATCGCCCCGGTCCAGCTGCAGCCGACGCAGATCGAAACCGATCAGCAGCTGCTGCGCGACGAGGACCTGCTCAACGAGGAGCACCTCCGACGGATGGACCAGGTGCTCCTGCGCCGCAACCTGGACCACGCGCGGATGTTCAGCCGCAAGCTGTCGCTCGAGCTCCAGCAATTCGTGCATCTCTACACGCCGGAGGCCAACGAGCTCCGCCGTCGCATCGAGAAGTACATGGTGATGGAGCGGCTCATCGAGCGCGAGATGGCGAGGCGCCACACCTACTAGGGTGCCTTTTGTGGACATCCGCTCGCCGCAAATGGGCCGATGTGGACAACTTGGTGCGTAAGCGCACCAGCCGAAATCGGCTCGTGCTCGAGAGAGGGCTGACGCTGGCATTGGAACAGCGGGGCGGCTGAGCCGCGCCCGCCAGGTCACCCCGGAATGAGGGGGACGGCCACCCCTTCGATCGGCTCCAGCGGGACGGCGAGCACCGTACGAACCCAGCCCGAGAGTCGTGTCATCTCGAAGAGGCTGAATGTCAGCCCCCGGGCGGCGAACTGCTCGTGATCCCAGCCGTTGAACTCGCGCCGTGCGGCGACGGCGCACATTTCGTCGTAGAGCTCCGGCCAGCCGACGCGCTTTCGCTCGTGACAGAAGCGGATGAAATCAGCGACGTCGGGCGGGGGCGGATCGGCGGGAGCGACTCCCGGCATCGGTCGCGCCGACGAAGGCATGGACCGCTGCGACATGGGTGGGCGAGCCTCCGAATCGAGAAAGAAGGACGATTCCCAGAAGAAACCGATGATTCCGACCGACCGAGGATAGGTGCCGGCGCCGAATCGTACGGGCCGGATACGACCTTGCGAAGGGGGTCTGTCCACCAACTTATCCACATTCGTTTCCACACGGAGGGCCTTTTGTTGAGATGCGCCCAAAGGACGGTGGAAAGGTCCCTCGCGGGGCGTGGTAGGTTGCCCGAATGAAGGTTGGAGTGGTTGTTCCGCAGGGCTGGACCGGCGAATACGATGGTTGGGATCCCCGGCGCGCCTGGGAGCGAACGGTCGCGGTGACGCGGCAGGCTGAGCGTCTCGGCTTCGAATCGGCCTGGGTCTTCGACCACTTCCAGACCGAGCCAGAGCCGACCGACGAGCTCACCTTCGAGTCCTTCAGCACCCTCGCCGCTCTCGCAGCCTCGACCGAACGGGTGCGGCTCGGCCAGGTCGTGATCTGCACCGCCTTCCGCAACCCGGCGCTCACCGCAAAGATGATCGGCACGCTCGACGTCATCAGCGGCGGGCGGATGGAGCTCGGGATCGGCGCCGGTTGGAAGGAGGACGAGTGGCGTGCGTACGGCTACGGCTTCCCGGATACGAAGACGCGGCTGGCGACGCTGTCGGACCACCTCGAGGTGATCGCTCGCATGCTCGCCTCGGGCCACGCCACCTTCGCCGGCACCTACGCTTCAGTGACGGATGCGGTGAACGTGCCACGCGGCCTGCAGGAGCCGCGGGTCCCGATCATGGTCGGCGGCAACGGCCCGAACGTCACCTGGCGGCTCGCTGCCCGCCACGCCGATGAGCTCAATCTCGATTGGCTGACGCCCGACGAGATCCGCGAGGCGAAGCCGGTCATCGCGTCGCGCTGCGAGGAGATCGGGCGCGACCCGGCCAGCCTGCGGCTATCGGTGAACATCAGCCGATACGTGATCAAGGACGCCGGACCATCCCGGGTCGAGCTGCTGGCCGCCTATCGCGAGGTCGGGGTCGACCGGGTGATGGGCCTCCTCCAGGAGAGCGCGGTCAGCGACGAGCCGCTCGAGTCCCTCGCGGCGGACGCACGAGCCGCCGGCTGCACGCTCGCGAGCTAGTCCTCGGCTGAGCCGTTCGGTATGTAGGTCAGAACAGCCCGGTTGTCGCTGCCCATGCTGGCGGCCATTTGCTGCCGCACGCGTTCGGCATCGACCGCCGCGTAGCGGCTGACCTCCGTGTTGATCCGCTCCGGCTCATCGAATAGGCCGGCGTAGGCCGCCAGCCGTTCGGCTCGTTCGCCGACGTGCTCGAGGTCCGATTCGACGCTCACCGCGTGCAGGGTCCGGACGCGGTCGAGCTCTTCGTCCGTTGGCCCCGCCGCCGCGAGGCGTTCGATCTCCGCCCAGAGCGCTGCCTCCACGACGGCTGGCTCGATGCCCGGCCGTGCGGTGGCGGAGAGCATCAGGATCGATGCGCCGGCTGCGAACGGGAAGGCGTATCCCTCCAGCTCCCCGGCGACCTGCTGCTCCCGCACCAGCCCGCGGTAGAGGCGCGACGCCAATCCGCTGGTCAGGAGGTCGACGACAACCTGCAGGGTGTCGTAGCCGGAGGTGCCGAGCGGCGGCATGCGGTAGGCCGCATAGACGCGCGACAGCGAGACGCTGTCCGGAATCGTCTCGCGCGCCTCCCGACCGAGCACCGGCATCAT
>DATJIJ010000104.1:0-17477 GCA_035493355.1 Candidatus Methylomirabilota bacterium | reverse complement strand
TGCGGGCGCGACTGCCCTCGAGTGCCGCCTGGTCATCGGCCAGTGGATCGACCTCAGGAGTCCGGTCGGCGCGCCACCAGGCGTGCGTGCAGGCCACGACGCCTTCATCGGTCTCGACCAGGAGCGTCGCGTCCTCGTTGGTGTGGCCCGGTGTCAGGATCAGCCTCACGTGGTCGCTGACCTGGTAGCCGTCACCCTCGTGATCGAGCCACTGGTCGCCGCGGTATCGGGCCCAGAGGTCGACCAGTTCGGCGTTCGGGAAGAGCGCAACGTTGATCGTGTGATCGGGGTGGTGATGGGTGACGACGACGTGCGTCACGGCGTCTGGCCGCAGGCCGAGGGCGCGCAGCGGCTCGAGGATCAAGTCCGTGTCGGCCACCATTCCGGGGTCGACGACGATGGTTGCGGCGCCATCGAGCACGAGGCTGACGCTGCTCGCCACCCCGTCGTCGCGGACGTAGCCGGCGTGGAGCAGGTGGTGGGTGGCCGGCATCGGCCTAGAGGGCCCGCATCCGGTTGTTCTTTGGGTTGTGCTCCACCTCCGCCAGGCCGAGTGCCTCGAGCAGCGGAGGGATGTACATCCCGAAGCGGCCGCGGAGGCCCTTCTTGAGGCCATACCAGCCACCAACCGGGTTGCCTGGGGATCGACCCCACGCCTCGACGGTCCCCTCGGCCGCGTCCTTCTGCTCGTCCGCGCTGCCCAGCGGCATCCAGTCGCCGTGGGCCTTCAGCATGGCGTGCAGATCCTCGATGGCGCGGATGTCGTAGCGCAGCTGGGTGGTGCCGACCTGGCACACGATGGCGGGCGGATCGAGCGTCTCGTCGCGGTACATCTCGTACGACGAGGTGCCGGTGGGGGTCTTGAGCTTCCACGGATCGGCCCTGGTGCCGGTTCCGGACGCTCGGCTGGTATCGGCCATGGGCAGGTCTCCTGCGGGGATTCGATTCTAGGCGTCCATGCTGGCCGCAGCGGCTCGCGTCAGGTCGCGCGCTACCCTGTAGCGTGACCGAGCCGCACCGGGACCCGCCGCTTCCGCACCTCTCGTGGGGCGGGAGCCGGTACCTGGACCTGGCCGGGGAGCGGGTGCACGTCGTGGAACGCGGCGACCATGGCCCGCGCCTGCTGTTGCTCCACGGCTACGCCTCCAACGCGCAGGCGTGGCGGGGCGTCATCGACCGGCTCGACGGGCAGTTCCAGATGGCCGCCGTCGACGCGGTGGGCTTCGGCTGGAGCACGCGATATCCCATGCGGCCGCTCACGGGCGACGCGTACGCGGAGCGGCTCGCCGCCGTCCTCGACGCCCTCGGCTGGCCCTCTGCCCACGTTGCCGGCCAATCGTGGGGCGGAGGGCTCGCCCAGCGCTTGGCCGTCGCGCACCCGCAGCGGGTGGACCGGCTGGTGCTGGTGGCGACCGTCGACGCGAGTCGAACGCTGTGGCTCGGGACGGCAGGCCTTCGCCTGGGGATCAGGTTCCCGTGGCTCGCTCGAATCGCCGTGTGGCGCGCCCAGCGAATCGCAGCGCGGGCCGCGGGGGTTCGGGCCGGCGAGCTGGCACGCGGCTACGTGGAGCCATTGCGCCTGGCGGGCACGGAGGCCTTCCTGGACCGATTCGTGGCCGAGCACGCGACGTCGTCCCACCTGGACCTTGGGCGGATCGCGGCGCCGACGCTCGTCATCGGGCCGCTGGAGGACCGGGTGGTGCTGCCCGAGATCACTCGCTCGGTCGCGGCCCGCATCCCGGGCGCTCGGTACGTGGGCCTACCAGGCGCTGGCCATTCGGTCGCGGCCGAGGCGCCCTCGGCAGTTGCGGATCTGATGGCCGACTTCCTGCTTGAAGTTCCACGCTAGGCTTGCGGATCATGGCCCTCCCACCCGAAACGCACCGCCTGCGGCCCGATCACCTGCCGACCCCCTTCAGCGCGGCGCAGATCCGCCAGGGCTGCCCCGCCGGCAGGACGATCCTCATCCGCGAGGAGGAGCCAGGCGAGAAGCCGAGCTTCCGGCGCATCGTGTTCATGGAGGGCGACGCCGAAACCTCGGTGCAGGAGTTGCAGGCGACCGATGCGAGCGGCGCGCCACTCGGCGAGCCCAGCTCCGGGCGGGCGACGTGGCTTGACCTCCAGCGGCATGCCTCCCAGCCGGCGGACGCGACGGCGCTGACCGAGGTTCGCCTGGCGCTGCCCTTCGGCGACTTCGATTGCTGGCTCTACACCGTCCAGACGCCCGGCGCCGAGCTCCGATTCTGGTTCGCGAAGGAATTGCCGGGGATGCCGGTCCAGGTCGAGCAGTGGACCAGCGGTGCAGTGGCCGGCCGAACGGTCATGATCGCGAACGAGGTCAATCCGCCCCGTACTGCATAAGGTCAGCCGTCAGCGTCGGCGGCTTCTTCCCGGTCGACGATGCCCGGCGCCCCCGGTGGAAGGATCGTTGCGTCGCGACGGATGGTCCTGCGCTGGTCCAGATGCGGCGTCGCGCCGGTAGGCAGTTGCAGCAGGGCACGGTTGCCCCGGCTTCGGCCCGCGTCCGGGTGAAAGGGCTTCTCCGGGGCATGAGCCGCGCGCTTGGTGATCTTGCGAATGTCCATCAGCCGATCGCGAACCAGGCCAGCTTCGTGGACGCTGACACTGATGTGTTGAGGTAGATCGTGAATGACGAGCTGGCCGGGTTCGTGACCACGCTCCGAACCCAGACGCCCGAGCGGTTGGTCTGGAGCTGTGCGAAGACCAGCGTGCTGGTGGCGAGCGCCACCCCCGTCACCGTCGTGCTGCTGCCCGAGGTGATGGTCTTGGCGCCGCTCCGGCTGAATCGAGCCACGCCTCGTACGTCGAGGGCCGGAGCGAGGCCTTCCGCCGATGCGAGGACGCCGGTCCCGGGAACGGACGTCGGTCCGTTGCTCGCTCCGGCATGCGCATAGAGTCCGACCCCCGTAGTCCCGGAGACCGCGACGGCGCCATAGGCGCCGCCACTGGCCAGGACGCCGCCAGGCCCGGTGCCGATGACGCCATAGCCATCGGCGGTGTCGCCCCAGACGCCGGCGGCCGCGATCGTATCGGTCGATCCCTCGCCGTACCCATAGACGCCCGTAAGACTTCGGTCGCTCGCCGCGTTCGACGGCGGGCCGGCGAAACCGACGACGCCTGCGCCCTGGCGGGTCTCGCCGATCACTCCAGCCGAGTTCGCCGAGGTGTTGGCATAGCCAAACACGCCGGTCTGCGGCTTCTGTGCAGGTGGGGTGGCTGCGGCCCCGCTGTAGCCCTCGATGGCGGTGGTGAGACCCTTGGCATGGACGAGGAGTCCTGGTTCGGTGGAGGACGAGTTCGAGAGCCAGCCGCCCTTGCCATTCGCGCTGACACCGAGGACGGCCGTGCCGCCGGTGCTCGTGGCGGAGACCGCGCTGCCGCTGTCGCTGATGGCCCGTACCGCGGTCCCGGTCGTGGTGGTCCCAAGCACTCCCTTGCCGCTCGGGCTCGTTCCCTGGACCCCGGTTCCGGCAGCGCTCTCGCCAAAGACGCCTCGAGAGCTCGCCGTCTGGTTGGACCTGCCCCACACCCCCGTGCTTGATGGAGTGACAGCGTCGGAAGCGTCCGACTGTGGCCCAGCAATGCCGGCGACTCCGGTGCGGCCTCCCGAGCCCACCCCGATCACCCCGGCGCCACTGTTCACAGCGCTTGACAGACCGACGACGCCGTGGCCCTGATTGCTTCCGCCGCGGACACCGATGGACTGCCCGCTCCCCACCGCATCGACTCCCGCATTATTCGTACCGCCGGCAGACGTGTGGCAGAAGAGTGCGTTCCCATTGCTCTCCACCGATAGGGCGTTGCCCGGCAGGGGGGCGGGGGAGGTATACGTCAACGTCGTGGAATCGGGGGTGGCATTGTCGGTGTGACCGAGGACGAGCGGGTCACCGGTCGCGGCACCGGCTTGTTGGGGCCGTCCCACCGCCTGGGCAAACATGGCGACCACGGCGCCACCCGCCCCCGCCAGAATGGTCCGGCGCGACGGGGCCTTGATGTCATCCATTGGGGGATCTCCTCATCCAACAGGTCACAAAAGGGGTCCCCGCCAGCATAGTCCGTGCCCGAAGCCTGCCACGGTGGCGATCGTGGAAAGCGTGGGGACAACTGCGAATCGGGCTCGAAAACTCGGGGATAAGTGGGGTTGCTGCTCCGGTGGGACGCGGGCTATTCTCTGGTTGTCCCGAAGGGGCAGCGATACCGGATCACGAGATTGCATCAAGCGTTCCGGTACTGATGTGGCGGTCTCGCACCGCGGCATTGGGCGCAGTTCCTTCGGGATATTTCCATGTCCGGATCCAGGAGGGACCTCGCCGGTGAGCCACCAACGGTGAGCGCCCCCGGCTGGGCGATCGAGGCCGACCCGGCGGTCCTGCTCCCCGGGCAACCGGTGCGGGTCAGCATCACCTACATGCCGGATCACGATCTGGATGCACGCGGCGTCCACGCGATGCTCCGCTGCACCGAGCGATACCGGTACAGCCGAACCGAGGGCAGCGGCAGCAGCGCTCACCGCGTGACCCGTACCGGCGTCGAGGAGCTGGCCCGGATCGAGGTCCAGCTGGCGGGTGCCCAGCGAATTGTGCGCGGCCAGCCGGTCACCTGGCACTGCAGCTTCGACGTCCCGGGCCTCGGGCCGGCCAGCTTCGAGGGCGACGCGCTGCGCTGCGACTGGACCCTCGAGGCGAACATCGACGTGCCCATGGGCCTCGACCCCCGGCTGGAGCAGGCGGTCCACGTCGCCCAGCCGATGGCGCTGCTGCGGGCAGGGGTGATTGACACCGGGCAGTTCGGCCTCTTCGAGGAGGTACCCGTCAACCTCGATGCCCTCCCTGCCCAGATCCGCCTCGAGCCGGTCCCGGTCTCGCTGCAAACGCCGTTCGATGGCACGTTCACGGTGGAGATGGCCGGTAAGGGCGAGGTGCAGGAGGTGCGCCTCGAGCTGCGCATCGCCTCTGCCGTCACCGTTCCCGGGGGGCACCACGATGAGATCGTTGCCTGGCGAGGGATCCTCCAGGCGGGTCCAGGGCCGTTCGGCGGACCGCTGACGGCACATCCGTTCCACGCCGATGCGATCGGCGCCTGGCTGCCGACGATCGACCTGCCGCACGGCCGGGCACGCGCCGAGTTCCACGTCATCGTCGCCCAGGCATGGGCGCCGGACATCCACTACGTCCGCGACGTGGCCGTCGCCACCACCACGGAGCTCTAGGGGCCGATCCGCTCCAGGCTGAGCGCCTCCACCTCATCCGTCGAGCCGAGGACGAGGACCGGATCGAACCCCTCGCCCGCCAATCGGTCGAGCGAGTCGCGCATGCGCGCGTGCTGGCGCCGGATCGCTGGCGCCGGCAGCTGCCGATCCGTGCGAGTGGCGTTCCGCTCCAGGCAGATCGCAAGGGGCAGGTTGAAGACGATCGCCGCCGTCGGGCGACCGAGCCGCCGCGCCACTGCCAGCAGCCGTTCGCGCGCCCAGCCCTCGACGCTGGTGGCATCCACCACGGTCAGGCGACGTCGCGCCAGGCGCATGGTGAGGGCGGTGTGGAGAAGCTCGAAGGCCGCGTCGGTGGCCGTCTGGTCGGAGGCGTCGTCCGCGACCATCGCCCGCAGCTCATCCGAAGAGAGCACCTCGGTGGGAGCGAAATGCCGAGCCGCGAAGGTGCTCTTGCCTGACCCGCTCGGCCCGATGAGGACGACCATCGCATCGGCGGGAATCCGGAGGATCACACCCCGTCACTCCAGCGGGAGAGGGGAGCAAGCAGCTCCGCGCCCTCGCTCCGCACGTTGTTGACGGCAGGCGAGACGGCGTATGCGTCCAGTGACTCGGCTGGCGCGGGGCGCAGCAGCGATCGCCGCTCAGCGGGCGGGGTTGACTCGTTCAGCCACAGATCCCAATCCATCGGGTCGAGGACGACCGGCATGCGGTCATGGATCCGTGCCACGAGCTCGTTCGGAACCGTCGTAAGGATCGAGCAGGTGTAGAGACGGGCCGCGGTGTCGGGATTGCGCCAGATCGACCACAGTCCGGCGAAGGCGAGCGGCTCACCATTGGCGCGCCGCACGGCGAAGGGGTGAGAGCGGATCACCTTCCCGCTCACCGGGTCGCGTTCGCGGCGCCACTCGTAAAAGGCGTCCGCCGGAATGATGCAGCGGCGCCGGGCGTAGGCTGACCGGAAGGCAGGGGACGTCTCGGCGGTCTCGCTCCGGGCGTTGATCAGTCGCGCGGCACCCTTGGCGGTATCGGCGAAGAAGGGGACCAGGCCCCAGCGGAAGGCATCGACCGTGCGCTCGCCGTGATGCTCCACGACGGCCGCGACCTCATCGGTCGGGGCCACGTTGAACCGGTCGCCGGGGACGTCCGCCGCGGGGCGAGCGTGGAAGATGCGAGCCAGCTCATCGGCCGACCGCGGCTGCGCGAATCGACCGCACATCGTCTGTCGACGAGCGCGCGGGTCGTGAGGCTCAGGCCCCCGAGGCCGCGCACTCCTGGCACATGGCCGCGTCGGGGATCGGCGGCTGCGGCGAGCCGGTGGCGCGCGGCAGAGTCCGACCGCAGATCGTCTGCTCCGGATCGCGCTGCAGGTGGACCTTGGAGAACTGCCGGTCCGGGAGGCGCCAGGTCACGTAGCGTCGTTCGTTCGTCGTGGTCGTAGTCATCTCAATCCTGAAAAACAGGGGACCGCGTGGGCCGCGGCGGGGGACGGCTATTGTGCCCGAAATCGGCCCCCACGGCAAGGGGTGGGGTGGCGCCGAGGGCCACGACGCGGCGCCTCGTCGCGCGCCATGATGTGGGCATGACGCGCATCGGGATCCTCACCGGCGGTGGCGATGTGCCCGGCCTCAACTCGATCATCAAGAGCGTCGTCTATCGCGGCTGGGAGATTGGCTGGGAGACGATCGGGATCCGTCGCGGGTGGCGGGGACTGACCCACCTGGGACCCGCCGGCGCGTCCGACGCCGAATTCGTCGTCCGCCTCAGCCGGGAGAGCACCCGAACCATCGATCGCAGCGGCGGCACGATCCTCCACACCTCGCGAACGAACCCGGCACGGATGAAGCCCGACAGCCTCCCCGAAGAGCTCGACCCTGTCCGCCTGCCGGGAATGGAGACAGCCGAAGGGCGCTACGACCTCACCCCGGTCGTGCTCGAGAACATCGAGCGCCTGGGCCTGACCCACCTGGTCGCCATCGGCGGCGACGACACCCTCGGCTACGCCGATCGGCTCTCGCGCGAGGGCGTTCCGCTCGTGGCGATCCCCAAGACGATGGACAACGACGTGCAGGGGACCGAGTACTGCGTCGGATTCTCGACGGCCGTGACGCGGGCCAAGGAGCTGATCAACCGGCAGCGGACGACGCTCGGCAGCCACGAGCGGATCGGCGTCTTCCGCATCTTCGGGCGGAACAGCGGCTACACCGCGTGGTACGCCGCCTACGTCACCAGCACCCGCTGCGTCATCCCGGAGGCGCCGTTCGACCTGGATCGATTGGCGACCCTGCTGGCCGAGGACCGTGCCGCGAACCCGAGCCGCTACTCGCTGGTGATCGCGTCGGAGGGAGCCTCATGGGCTGGCGGCACGCTCGAGGAGTACGGCGAGCCTGATGCGTACGGCCATCGCCGCCCGGTCGACGTTGGATCGGTCCTCGCTGAGGAGCTGCACAGACGGACCGGGGTGGAGACGGTGCACTCCGACCTCACCTACGACCTCCGCAGCGGCGATCCCGATGCGCTCGACCAGATGGTCGCGACCACCTTCGCGAATGTCGCCGTCGACCTCCTCGCCCAGGGCACGAACGGCCGGATGGTCGCCATTCGCGATGGCAAGTACTCGCACGCCCCCCTGCCAGACCCCGCCCTGGGCCCGCGGCACGTGGACGTGGAGACGATGTACAGCACCGACCGCTTCCGGCCGCTGTACGGCAATCGGCTCGGGATGCCGCTGCTGCTGGGACCCTCGATCGGGCCGTAAGCCCGGGCGAGCCGTCCCAATGGCCCGCGTCGTGGGGCCGTTCGGCCCTGCCTCGGAACCGATCTCTCGCCGCACTGTGACGAGACAACGTCACTCCGAGGACTCCGATGCGACGCGCCTTCGCCTATTTCGCCGCCTTCGCCGGGATGGGGACCCTGTTCGCCGGCACGCTCCTGCTGGGAGCCATCGTGCTGGGCGTTCGCCCCGCCTCGGGGACGGACCTCCCCACGCCGACTCCGGCCGCCTCAAGCGGCCCGGGCGGCACGATCGAGGTCCACGCCTTCGACCTGGGCTTCGAGCCGGCTCTCGTCTCGGTCGCGAGGCCCGGCATCTACACGGTGCACTTCGTCAATGACGGCGGTGTGCTCCACGACCTGACGTTCGAGGGCGGCACCGTCATCACCGCCGAACCCCACCAGACGGCAACCGGCACCGTCACCATTCCTGCCGCCGGACTGGCCTTCCACTGTTCCGTCCCCGGCCATGCCGACGCCGGCATGACGGGATCCGTCGCGATCGGCGACGAGGGCGCGCCTCAGCCGTCGCAGACGATGACCGCCGAGCAGATGCGCGACCACGACGCGGCCCGCACCGCCGCTTTCCCCGCCAAGACGGAGGGAAAGGGCGGCGTCCTGCTGGACCCGACGATCCTCCCCGACGGCACGAAGCAATGGGAGCTGACCGCATCGGTCTTTCAGTGGGAGACGGAGCCGGGCAAGCTCGTCGAGGCGTGGGGCTACAACGGCATGGTTCCAGGACCGGAGCTCCGCGCGGAGGTCGGCGACAAGGTCCGGATCATCCTGCACAACGAGCTGCCCGCCCCGACCACCATCCACTTCCACGGGATGCTCATCCCGAATGCCATGGATGGCGTCCCCGTGATCAGCCAGCCAGCCGTAATGCCCGGTGAGAGCTTCACCTATGAATTTACGGTCCGAAACGCCGGCAGCAACATGTACCACAGCCACTTCATGGCACAGCGCCAGGTGCCGATGGGCCTGCTCGGGGCCCTGATCATCACCGATCCGAACGATGCGGCCGATCCGGAATCGGACATCGACTACGCCATGGTGCTGAACGACGGACCCCTGGGCTTCACCCTGAACGGGAAGGGCTTCCCGGCGACCGAGCCGATCGTCGCCAAGCTCGGCCAGGTCGTCCGCGTGCGGTACATGAACGAGGGGCTCCAGATCCACCCGATGCACCTGCACGGCCTCCCGCAGCTGGTGATCGCCAAGGACGGGTACCTGCTGTCAGACCCGCACTACGAGGACACGGTCCTGGTCGCGCCCGGCGAGCGGGTCGACGTCCTGATCACCGCCACCGAGCTGGGGATCTGGGCCTTCCATTGCCACATCCTCACCCACGTCGACAGCGACGAGGGAATGTTCGGGATGGTCACCGCGCTCATCGTGACGGAGGAGTAGCGCGATGGTTACCGTCCCTCAGCCACCGGCCGGCACGTCGCACCTCAGCGCCAGCGTGCCCGCGAAGGTCAGCCGGGGCCGGGCGCTGGAGGTCCTCGGCGGAGACGGGCGCGCCACCTGGCTCGGCGAGACGGTCGAGCTGGCGGGCGACACTGAGCGGGAGCGGCATCTGGTCGATCTCGAGCTTCGGGTCGGTGAGCAGCTGCCGAGCGTCACCTTCCGCAAGGCCGCGTACGTGGACGTCGGTCCGGCGCGCGCACGCCGGCTCATGCCGATCGAGGTCGATATCTCGTGGCAGGCTGCCGGGCTCGCCCCCCTCTTTCCGGTCTTCTCCGGCAAGCTGCGCTGGGCGGACAACGAGCTCACGCTGGACGGGTACTACGCGCCGCCCGGCGGGGGGATCGGAATCATGGCGGACCGGCTGCTGCTGAACGTGGCCGCCCGGGGAACCGCGCGCGTCCTCCTCGAAAAGATCGCGGCGGCGATGGCCAGCGAGGCTGCCTAGCTCGTACCCTCGAGGCCGGCCCGTTGCGCGCGCTCCGAGCAGGCCGCGACGAAGTCCGCCCATAGCCGCTCAAAGACCGGTGGGGATGACTCCGTGCGCTCCGGATGACACTGCACGCCGATCAGCCAGCGATCGGGATCGGTCGATTCGACGCCCTCCACCAGCTCCCCGGCCTGGTCATGGTCGGCGAACGCCGAGATCCGCAGGCCAGGGGCCAGTCGATCAGCGGTGATGGCCTGGTGGTGGTAGCTGTTCACCTCGAGGTCGCTCGCGTCGCCCAGGATCTCGGCCAGGCGCGAGCCATCGGCGAGACCGAGACGATGTCGCGTCACTGCCGGCGACGGATAGGCCGTGCTCTCGTGGCCATCGAGGTGCTGGACGAGTGAGCCGCCGGCGAAGACATTGATCGCCTGGAGGCCGCGACAGACGCCGAGGATTGGGACACTGGAGTCCATGGCGGCCCGGAACGCCTCGTCCTCGAGCGCATCACGTCCTGGCTCTGCCTCGCGCGCGCCGGCCGGCGCCTCCCCGTAGCGAGCGGGGTCGATGTCGGCGCCGCCTGAGAGGAGCAGCCCGTCCATGGCGGCGAGTGCCGTCGCCCGCTCGGTCGCCGAGGCACGCTCGTCGAGCGGCACCGGGAAGGCCCCGGCGCGCTCGAGCGCCTCGACGTATCGGCGATTCTTGAGCTCTGCCACAGTCGGATCGGAGCTGGACGCTGCATCGGCCAGGGTGACGACGATGCGCGGCGGATCCATGCCGGCATGCTAGCGCCGCGTTGCCCCTTGACGCCGTGGGAAGGACGCGCGCATATTACGCGTGGCGATATAGCGGGCCACGCTATAGCGGCTCACGACCGATGGGAGGCGCGTCCTGGGAACCGATCGAGCAACGAGCGACCTCGGCCGATTCGCCGAGCCGGCGCTCCTGATCCTGATGAGCCTCGCCGATGCCCCGAAGCACGGCTACGCGATCATGACCGACGTCAACGCCTTCGCGGCCGGCGCCATCGGTCCCGGCACCCTGTACGCCGCGCTTGCGCGTCTCGAGAAGCGTGGCCTGATCGAACCGATGGGACCGGAGGACCGTCGCCGGCCGTACCGGCTGACCGCGACGGGCTCCGAGGCGCTGAGCAGCCATCTGGCCGAGATGCGGCGCCTCGTCCAGGTCGGGCGGGCCCGGCTGGGCGCGGCGAGCGGCTAACGATGGCAGCGCCGGCGACGGCGGTCGGCCTCGTCCTGCGGGCGTACCCGCGCCCCTGGCGTGAGCGCTACGGAGCGGAGATGGCCGCGCTGCTTGCGGAGCGACAGCCTGGCTGGTGGGACCTGCTGGACCTCGCGCGCGGCGGGCTCGATGCCCGGCTGCATCGGCTGGTCAGGCCCCCGGCCCAGTTGGTCGCGGCGATGCCGCGCAGGGAGGTTGTGATGGCGGTCCCGAGCCCACGGCCGTACGGCGTGGTCGAGAAGCAGCCAATCGGCGAGATCAGCCGCCGCCGGTTCCTGGGCCGGATGCTCGGGGTGGGTGCCGGCATCCTGGGCCTGGAGTTCATCGGCGGATCACTGGCCTTCCTGTGGCCGCAGATCCGCTCCGGGCTCGGCGCCAAATTCCCGGTGGGCACGCTGCAGGACATCGTCGCCGAGCAGGCGAGCTTCGCGAATGGCTGGCCGTTTGCCGTCGCAGCGACCAGATCCTTCCTCATCAACGTGCCGGCAGCCAGGGCGCTGGCGCTCGGGCAGGACGCCTCCATCCCGAATCCAACCGCCGACCAGCTGCTCGCCCTCTATCGGAAGTGCCCGCACCTGGGGTGCCAGGTGCCCGGGCTCTGCGATGAGCTGAAGCGCTTCACCTGCCGATGCCACGGCAGCACCTACAACATCCTCGGCGAGAAGCTCAAGGAAGGGCCTGCCCAGCGTGGCATGGACCGCTTCGCCGTCGAGATTGGCGCCAACGGCATCGTGACGATCGACACGTCGCAGTACACGTTGGGGAACCTCGACCGGCAGGACGTGAAGTTCCTGTCGTTCGTGGACGCTGCCCCGTACGACCGCAAGTGCCAATAGCCCCGCAGCGGGACTAGATGACGTTCAGCTCGCGGTAGGGCTCGTTGCGCGCCACGCGCTCATAGCCGAGGGGGCGCACGTTGATCGTCTCGTAGTCCCCCGTGGCGATCCACTCGGAGAGGGCTCGTCCGGCGGCGGGAGCCTGCTGCAGGCCATGGCCGGAAAACCCGTTCGCGAAGAGGAAGTTCGGCAGGTCGGGGTGCGGACCGATCACGGCGTTGTGATCGAGCGTGTTGACCTCGTAGTGGCCGGCCCACGCGTCCAGGAGCCGGACCGCCTCGAAGGCAGGCACGCGATGGGCGATGGCGGGCCAGACGACGGTCTCGAACCAGGACCGATCGACCTCGAGGTCGAAGGTGTCGGGATCCGGCTGCTCGCCGTGCGGGGATGAGCCGGCAATGTAGTTCGGACCCTCCGGGCGGAAGTACACCCCCGATGTGTCGATCGTGAGCGGGGCCCCGGCGATCTTCGTCCGGCAGTCGAAGTGGAAGACCATCCGCTTGCGGGGGCTGACCGGCAGCTCGAGTCCGGCCATGGCGGCGATCCCGGCCGCGCGCGGCCCAGCCGCGTTCACTACCCAGTCGGCCGTGATCCCGCGCCCGTCGGCGAGTCGCACGCCGGTGGCGCGGCCGCCTTCGCGCTCGACCTCGGTCACCTCGCCAACGACCTCCTCGACGCCCAGCGATCGAGCCTTGCGGCGGAAGGCCTGGAGCAGGGCGTAGGCGTCGAACCATCCCTCGTCGGAGAGGCCGAGCGAGCCGCCCACCACGTCGTCGACGTTCATCCACGGGAATCGTGCCTGGAGCTCCGTCGGCGTCAGGAGGGCGACGTTCACGCCGTGCTCGCGCTGGACCGCGTGGTTGCTCTCGAGGATCGGCATCCCCGCAGCGCTGGCCAGGAAGAGGTAGCCGCCTTCGACGAAGTCAACCTCCGGCTCCGGCTCCCCGGCGACCCCGAGCCAGGTATCGAGGTGCTTGATGACCTCGACCCCGAATCGGCTGATCTCGATGTTCAGCGGGGTGCTGAATTGCAACCGGATGGAGGCCGCCGAGAGCGTCGTGGAGGAGGTTCTGAAGGTCGGGTCGCGTTCAACGACGACTACCCGACCGTGCCAGTCCGGCCGTCGGCGCAGGAACGTCGCCACCGCGGTCCCCACGATCGCACCGCCGACGATGACGACGTCGGCATGATCCGGCTTGGTCACGGGCCGATGCTAGCGCCTGCCGTGTCCGGAGGAGGGCACGGCATCGTAGACTCAGCGCCCATGGCCACCAAGCCGGTCATCCTGGCCGTCGATGACGATCTGCCGGTCCTGCGCGCTGTCGAGCGCGACCTGCGCGCGCGCTACGGGGAGCAGTACCGGATCGTGGCGGCCAACTCCGGACACGATGCGCTGGAGGCCGTACGGCAGCTGACCCTGCGCGGCAGCGCGGTGGCCCTCTTCATGGTCGACCAGCGGATGCCGCAGATGACGGGGATCGAGTTCCTGGCACAGGCGGTCGAGCTCCAGGGTGATGCGCGCCGCGTGCTCCTGACCGCCTACGCCGATACCGACGTCGCGATCAAGGCGATCAACGACATCCGCCTCGACCACTACATCCTGAAGCCGTGGGATCCGCCCGAAGAGAAGCTGTACCCGATCCTCGACGATCTCCTCTCCGACTGGATCGCGACCTTCCGGCCCGCATTCGAGGGGGTGCGCCTGCTGGCCGGCCGCTGGGCTCCTGGCGGGCACGCGATCCGGGACTACCTGACCCGTAACCAGGTCCCGTACGCGTGGCTCGATCCGGTGGAGGATGCCGAGGGGCAAAAGCTGGCAGCCTCGCTCGGCGAGAGCGAGGAGGTCGATCCGGCGATTCCCCTCATCGTCTTCTCGGACGGGACGATGCTCCGCGATCCATCCACCCGCCAAATCGCCGAGAAGGTCGGCCTCCAGACGAAGGCGGCTCTGCCGTTTTACGACGTGGTGATCGTGGGGGGAGGCCCGGCCGGCCTGGCGGCCGCGGTGTACGCCTCGAGCGAGGGCCTCAAGACGATCCTGGTCGAGTCGGAGGCGCCCGGCGGGCAGGCGGGCACCACCAGCCGCATCGAGAACTACCTCGGCTTCCCGGCGGGGCTCTCCGGTGGCGATCTCGCACGACGCGGCCTCGCCCAGGCGCGCCGTCTCGGGGCCGAGATCCTGTCGCCCGACGAGGTGACCTCGATCCGGCGCGAGGACCCGTACCGCGTGGTCACCCTCGCGTCGGCCGGCGACGTCTCCTGCCAGACGGTGGTCGTGGCGACCGGGGTCAGCTACCGGCAGCTCGACGTGCCCGGCGCGGCCGAGCTGGCCGGCGCGGGGATCTACTACGGCGCCGCCACCACCGAAGCGGTCCTCTATCGCGACCAGGAAGTGGGAGTCGTCGGCGGGGGCAACTCGGCGGGCCAAGCCGCGGTCTACCTGTCGCGCTTCGCGAAGCGGGTGCTGCTGATGGTCCGCACCGCCGAGCTCTCCGGCATGAGCCAGTACCTCGTCGACCAGATCGCGGCCTGCGCGAACATCGAGGTGCGCTACGAGACCGCGATCACGGCCGCTCACGGGGAGGGGCATCTGGCATCCGTAAGCGTCACCGGCCCGGCTGGCGACGAAGAGCTGCCGCTCGGCGCGATCTTCGTCTTCATCGGTCAGCAGCCGCGGACGGACTGGCTCGAGGGGATCGTGGTCCGGGACCCGGGCGGCTTCGTTCTCACCGGCTCGCAGCTCCTTGAGGACGGGAAGCGACCGGCCGGCTGGAACATCGACCGCGATCCGTTCCTCCTCGAATCGAGCCTCCCCGGGATCTTCGTGGCCGGGGACGTGCGACATCGGTCCGTCAAGCGGATCGCCAGCGCCGTTGGCGAGGGTGCCATGGCCGTGCAGTTCGTGCACCAGTACCTCTCCGGGCTCTAGGTCATGGACAATCTGGGAGCCCTGCGCGCCACCCCGATCTTCGAGGAGGTGCCAGATGAGCAGCTCCAGCACCTGGCCGCCCAGGCGGTTCCGATGACGTTGGAACCCGGCGAGTTCCTCATCGTCGAGGGGGACCAGGCCGACGACATGTTCGTGGTCGTTTCCGGCGAGCTCGACGTCACCAAGAAGTCCGGCAGCAGCGAGATTCCGCTCGCGCGCGTCGGTCCAGGCGCGATCCAGGGGGAGCTTGCCGCGCTTTCCCGCGGTACGCGCATGGCATCGGTCCGCGCCGTCACCAAGGCTGAGGTGCTGCGAATCCCGTACATGGCCGTGCGTGACCTGCTGTCCGGAGGACCCGATGCGGCGCTCGGCATCATTCGCACGGTCATCGGTCGCTTGCGAAACGCGGAGGCAACCCTCCGGCAGCGAGAGAAGCTGGCCGGGCTCGGGACGCTCGCCGCCGGCCTGGCGCACGAGCTGAACAACCCGGCAGCCGCCATTCGGCGGTCGGTCGAGGCGCTCGACCGGGCGATCGCGGCTCGCAACGAGCTGCATCCGCCGCACTCCCTGACGCTCCTTCGCCCGGCCGGCAAGGCCGCCCTCGACGCGCTCGCCCGCGCCGATGCCGTCGACGAGATCGAGGGCCTGATCGGCGACACCGAGATGGCAGCAGCACTGGTGGACGCGGGCTGGACGAGCGAGGAACTGCGCAGTGCCTTCGCGGGGATGGATACCGACGGAGCACGCGAGGCGGCCGCCTGGCTGGCTGCGACCGCCACCGTCGAGACGCTGATCGGCGAGGTACGGATGGCCGGCGACCGCATCAGCGAGATCGTGGGAGCGGTGAAGTCGTACGCCTACCTCGACCAGGCGCCGGTGCAGCGCATCGACGTGCGCAAGGGGCTCGACGACACGCTCGTGATCCTGCGGCAGAAGCTGAAGGCCGGGATCGAGGTGACCCGCGACTACGCCCCGGATCTGCCCGAGATCGAGGGCTGGGGTTCAGAGCTGAACCAGGTCTGGACGAACCTGATCGACAACGCCGCCGATGCGATGGACGGCAGAGGCGCCATCTCGATCAGGGCCGAATGCATCAACCCCAAGGAGGTACGGGTCAGCATCTGCGACACGGGACCGGGGATCCCGCAGGAGGTTGCCCAGAAGATCTTCGAGCCATTCTTCACGACCAAGCCGCCGGGAATCGGCAGCGGCCTGGGGCTGCACATCAGCCACAACGTCGTGGTTCGCCACGGCGGCCGAATCGACCTGGAGACGGAGCCGGGCAAGACCTGCTTCATCATCACGCTCCCGGTGACCATGCCGACACAGGCCACCCAGGCAGGCCCGCCAGCACCTTGACCCGCGCTGCGGCCGCGGCGTAGGTTCCGCGGTGCGATGTACGAATGGGTGGTCTTCGTCCACGTGGCGGCGGTGCTCGCCTTCATGCTGGCGCACGGCGTCCACGTGACGGCGATGTGGGCGATGCGCCGCGAGCCAGATCCCGAGCGGATGCTGACCTTCTTCAATGACCTGCCCGTGGCCAGGGGGCTGAGGGTCCTGCTGGCGATCGTGGTGCTCAGTGGGGCGACCGCAGGAGTCATGGGATCGTGGTGGGGAAGCGGCTGGATCTGGACGTCGCTGGCGCTCCTGGCATTCATCGCCGTTGCGATGTGGCGATTCGGCGGCATGTACTTCAGCCTGGTGGAGGAAGCCGCCGGGGCCGCCGTCGCGGCTCGCGCCGAGGGTCCGTCGAACCTTGCCCCTCAAGCCGCCTATGACGCCGCTCGGCGCAGCTGGCAGACGCCGGCCCTCTCCGTGATTGGCCTGGGCGGGGTGGCGGTAATCCTGTGGCTGATGATGTTCAAGCCGTTCTGACGGCTTCAAGGGCGGTCCACGCCGCCTAGGGTGCGTCGCCCCCGAACTTGCAGCGCTCCGCGCCGAGGACCCGTCCGATCTGGTCGCGATGCGACGCGAGCAGCTGATAGGTGGGCTCAACCAGGCGATTCAGGATCGGCAGGGAGCCGACCACGGCCAACGACCTCAGTATCGGAATCGCTCGAGCTATGCGCAGCGAGGCCTCACCGCCGGTCGACCAGCCGCGACCAGGGACGCCCGCATGAAGTGATTCCCTCATCGCCGCCAGCGGCGGTGCGCTGTCGCCGAGCTCGATCGTCGCGATCTGGAGAGGCATGAGTCGCAGTCGACCGCGGCGATCGAGGATGCGCAGCGCCTGAGCCGTCCGCGAGCAGAGGCCGCAGTCACCGTCGTAAAGGACGAAGAGGGGATCGGACACCTTGACAGTCATTGTCGCCCCCGGTACCGTCCGCCGCACATTCGAATACGGCGACGATCGGGACGAGTACCTGGTCATGCGAGCCCACAGGGAGTCGGGAGGAGTGGAACCCCGGCGGCGGCGCGATCGGCGAATGGACCCGGGAGCTCCGGTCGAGAACGCGCGAGGCATTGGCCCGCACCAGTAGCGATCGGCGGAGAGGCACCGTTATCGAGGCCGAGACCATCGCCAGCCGTCGCGGCGGGCCGCGGTCGAAGGAGCCCGGGTGAGAACACCGGGGA
>DATJIJ010000103.1:0-28915 GCA_035493355.1 Candidatus Methylomirabilota bacterium | reverse complement strand
TGTCGCCGAATGTTGGCTGGACGTCATCACTGTAGCCTCCTGTTCAGGGTGAGCGCCGTGCCTGCGGCGTGCGTTGCGGGCAGGCTACGCCTGCCGTCCAGCCGGCTCAGTCCTCGAGCAGCGCCGCGAGTTCCCGCGCGTCCGTGGTCCCGTAGTTGGCGTAGCAGTTGTTCATCAGCAGGTGCAGGTTCTTGACCGACCCGGCTGCCTGCCGGATGCGGGGGACCCATTCGCCCAGCTCATCGGCGTCGTAGAGGTACCGGAAGCGCTCGACCACCGGGATCCCCTTCGCCTCCCAGGTCTCGGTGCGCCGGCCGTGGAAGCGGACCACCGCCAGCTCACTGGAGGTGACGGCGACGATGGGCGGCAGGGCGGTCTTGGTCTGCGGCTCGTCGACCATCACGAACGGGATCTCGTACTTCTCCAGGAAGTTGATCGTCCGTTCGGCGTTCTTCTCGTTGAACCAGGTGCCGCTCCGGAACTCCACCGCCATGCCGATGTCCCCGAGCCGCTCCTTGGCCTCCACGATCGCATCGCGGCTCTCGTTGGAGGGGTAGAACCAGCGCGGGTACTGGAGGAAGACCGCTCCCAGCTTGCCCGATGAATGAAGCGGCGCCAGCCCATCCTTGAACTGGTCCCAGATCGCAGTGCGGAGCTCCTCGGGCAGGTCCTTGCCGTAAATGCGCGCCTTGGCCTGCAGCTCGAGCGGGAGCTCCTCGCGGATCTCCTTCGGCAGCCGCTTCACCTCTGATGGCTGGGCGGTCATCAGGGCATGGGCCTTGATGTCGAAGGTGAAGTCGGGCGGTGTGCGCTGGAGCCACGCCTCGCCCATGCGCCGGGTCGGCAGGGCGTAGTAGGTGGCGTCGACCTCGACGATCGGGAACTGGTCGGCGTAGTAGCGCAGCCGGTCCTCGGCGTTGGTGGCGTCCGGCGGGTAGAAGACCCCCGGCGCGACCATGGTCGGATCGGTCCAACTGGCCGTCCCGATGCGGACCGTGGCCTTCTCCACCTTGATCGGGTGGCGGGCGGCCTCCGCCTCAGCCTCGCCGCGTTCGCCGGCGGCCTGTGGGCCCGGATCGTGATCCTTCGCCATGCGGAAAGTGTATCCAGCGGTGCCATTTGCGCCCAGCGGGCGTAACGCCAGAGATGGGGTCGCCGGGGGGCGCGTTTTGGCCGATTCTTGCCCGCGTCGTGCGACCAGCGGGTGGGGCAGCCAACGAAGGGCGCTTCAAGGACGCACACTCGGGCGTTAGGACCGCCGGGTGGGAATGAAGGCTATGCCTCGCCCTGCGAGCGATCCGCGCGTCAGCAGGTTCCAAGGCTTCGTGCTGAGTTCAGGATCGCGTGCGGGTCGTCGAAGCGAGGTGATCGGCTCTGGGGATTGGGCGGGCATCGGCTCTCCTTCTGCGGTCGAGGTCACACCGGCGGCGTGACCGGGCAACGAAAAAAGCGGGGCCTGGCGGCCCCGCTCAGGTTCGCCACTGGGCCGCTACTTTGCGGCGGCCTCCGCATCAGCCTGGCCGGTCAGCCGATCGGACCAGGCCTTGTTGGCGCGCTCGGCGCGCGCTGCCTCGGCCTTGTTGATCAGGTCTGAGAAGCTCTGGGTCTGGCCCGCGAGGCGAGCCGCGTAGGCATCGCGCGCCCGCTGAATCTGAGCCTGCTCCTGCTCGTGTGCGGCCTGCCCGTTGAGGCGGTCCGACCACGCCTTGTCGCCGCGCTCGTTCCCGGCGTTCGGGATGACGAAGGCGGTCGCCATGACGAGGATGAAGAGGACGACTGCGATGCCCTGAAGCTTGCGGGTGGTGCTCACTTGTGTGCTCCTTCTTCGCTGCTCGCCTGCCGATTGGCCGGCGGATCTGGGAGCAACGATGCGAGGGAGCAGTCAGCGTGGAGCCTATCCGGACTCTAGGCCGGCTCTATGTCAGTTGTGCAGACGTGGGTGGCATTCACCCGGTGCGATTCCCACCTCGATCGCGTCGGCTTCCCGGCCTTGGGGGATGCACGGGACGATGATCTCGCCGGAGATGATCTTGGCCTTCAGTGCGTCGATCTCGCCGCGGATGTCTTCGAGGTAGCCGCCGCTGTACGAGATGTCCATGGCTCCCGATTCGAGGCCCCATTTCCAGACCCCCGGCTCGAACTTGCGCTGGCCGTAGGCGGCCACCACTGCGTAGACCTCAGCGTCGATCCCCTTGAGGACGGAGGTGAGGATGTGTGTCTGCCAGGCGTGGGCGCGCGATGAGCTGCCAGGGAGGGTGAGCACGGTCTCGTGCTGGTCGGTGTCGACCCCGATCGCCCACACCTGCCGAGCCGTTGTATTCGTGAACTCGGTGGCGGCGTCGAACACGCCCAGCCCCGAGTTGCCTGCGGCGTGGAAGATCACGTCCGCTCCCTCGCCATAGATCTGAAGCGCGACGCTCCGCGCCTTGTCCGCGTCATCGAATCCCGAGAAGTCCTCGATCGTACTGAGGTACTTCGAAATGATCTGGATATTCGGGTTTGCGGCGCGCGCGCCCGCCTCATAGCCAGCCTGGAATGGCCAGATCCCGTCCCAGTCGACGCCGCCGATGTAGCCGATGACGCCGGTCTTGCTCTTCATCGCTGCCACGGCCCCGGCCAGGTAGGACGGCTCGGAGTCCACCGTCGTGAAGTACAGGACGTTCGGTACGTCATTGCCGATCAGCGACATCGCGAACCGGGTGTCCGGATGCTCGCGGGCAACCTGCTCGACGTCGGGTGGCCAGTAGTTTCCGATGAGCACGATCAGTCCAACGCCATCGTTGACCCGCTGTTGCACCTGGGCGGCCTGCTCGGCGTCGAAGCGGACGGTCCCCTCGTTCGGGTCATCCCAATCCCGGCCGTACTGCGCAACCAGGTTGTCCAAGACATCGGTCAAGGGGAACTTGCGGCCAACCAGGTCGAATTTCGTTACGGCCTGGTCAAAGCCGGCCTCCGCCTGCTGGCCCACGAAGCCCTCATCGGTCCACATCAACGTGACCGGCGCCAGCGGCCGCGGAATGGCGACGAATGCAAAGGCCGCTGCGCCGCCCAGGGTCAACACTGCGACGCCGAGTGCGATGAGGCGCCTCCGCGCGCTGCGCTGCAGCCGATGGCGGGCTTCCACCTCCGCGGTCTTGGCGGCCGATTCCGCGCGGCTCCGTTCGAGCCCGGCCTCGAGGAACTCGCGCTCCCGGGTGGTGAGCTGCAGGCTCCCCTCGCGGCTCCACGTCTCGAACTCGGCTAGACGGGTGCCGGTCAGCAGGTAGTCGACGTTTCGGTCCGAAAGCTCCCATTCGTCGACCGCGGAGAGCAGCGCGTCCCGCCGGCGCAGGGCGGCGCGATGGCGGTCGATCCAGCCGGCCAGCCGCTCCCATTCGGTGAGCAGCGCCTCGTGGGCCATCTCGACCGTCGCCTCATCGGTGGCGGGGTCATGGTCGAACGTCAGCAGCCGATGCCTGCCGAACTCCGTCAGCACCTTCGACAGGGCGACCGAGTCGATCTGCAAGTCGGTCAATTCGGAGAGGGTGAGCCGGCGGCGGAAGTCGGCACTGCCCCGACCGAGGCGCACCAAGCGGAGGAAGAGCTGGGTCGCGATCTGCTGGCCATCGGCGTCGAGGCCGAGGAAGACCGCCTCCGCGCGCCGGGAGAGGACGCCGCGCAGGCCGCCGAGCGCGAGGTAGCCGGCATGGGTTAGCACCGGACCGGACCGCTGCTCGAACAGCTCAGTGAGCGCGTACTGGAGGAGAGGGAGGCTGCCCCGGCCGGCGACCGACTCCGTCACGAGCTCGGCCAGCAGGGCGGGCTCGACCTTGACCCCAACGCGCTCCGCGGGCTCGACTACCGCGGCCTCCAGCTCGGCGGCGGACATGGGGAGGACGTGCACGACTCCGGGCACAAAGACCGCGCTGAACTCGGGATGTTGGAGCGGGCGGTCGTAGAAGTCGGCGCGTAGCGTCAGGACCACCGTGAGCTGGCCATCCGGGTCGCTGAGCTCTCCGGCGAGCCCCTTCAGGAACTCGTTACGGCGTGCCTCGTCGGCGACGGTGAACAGCTGCTCGAACTGGTCAAGCACCAGCAGCACTCGTCGGCCCGGTTCCGGCGCGGCGAGGCCCAACCCGGGTGCTGTTCGGCTCTTGTTGGCCGAGCCCGTCGCGCGGGCGACCGCGGCGCGCACATCACCGAGCGGATCGGCTCCAACCGGGACCGATACGACGGGCCATTTGTCCGAACCCTCGATCGCGCCTGAGCGCAGGCGCGGGATCAGGCCCGCCGCGACCACGCTCGACTTGCCCGATCCGGACGGCCCCACCAGCGCGATCAGCCGCTGCCCAGCCTCGACGGATGCGATCAAGCGCTCGACCAGCCCGTCCCGGCCGAAGAAGTCGTCCGCGTCGTTCTCGCCGAACGGTTGGAGGCCCTTGTACGGGTTCCTGGTAGTGGTTGGCTCCGCCTCGCCGTCACTTGCCGGGACGAGCGCGGGATCGTGGAGGAGGACCCTGTCGCGCATCCTCTGCAGAGCGGGAGACGGGTCGAGTCCCAGCTCGTCGCGGAGCTGCACCCGCAGGTTGTCGTAGTTGCGAAGCGCCTCGGCATGCCGGCCGGATCGGTAGAGGGCAACCATGAGCAGCTCGCGCGAGCGCTCGCGCAGCGGATCGTCGCGGATCGCGGCCTCGAGCAACGGGATGGCCTGCCCGGCGCGGCCCCCCTCGAGCTCGGACGAGGCCAGCGTCTCGATTGCGTCCAGGTGCAGGTCGTTCAGGCGCCTGACGTACGGCTGGGCGAACTCCTCGTATTCGAAGTCGGAGAGCGCCGGGCCGCGCCACAGCTCCAGCGCGGTGCGCAGGGTGGCGACGGCCGCGTCGCGCTTCCCCTGGTTGAGCTGCTCCGACCCCTGCTGGACGAGGCGCTCGAACTGCTTGGCGTCGACCGTGTCGGGCGGCGTGTCGAGCTGGTAGCCCGGCGGTCGGGTCAGGATGAGGCGATTCCCGGCAATCGGTTCGAGCGACTTGCGCAGGTCCGAGACGTAGATCTGGATGGAGTGGGCGGCGGTGCGCGGTGGATCGTCGCCCCACAGCAGGTCGATCAGGCGATCGACGGAGACGATCTCGCCAACGTGCAGGAGGAGGATCGCCAGCACGGCGCGCTGCTTCGGCGGACCGAGGTCGACGACCGTCCCGCCGGACCCGGCCTCGAGAGCACCAAGGAGTCGAAATTGCATTGGGCGTACCTTCGATCCGCGCGTTCCACTGTGGGATGCCCGCCGGCATCGGTCAACAACGATCGCAATCCTGGACCCCGGTGCTCTACGCCCGCTCTAGGGCTCCAGCGGCGCTTGATGTTGATGAGCGCTGAGCGCTCATGAGGTTTGGGAATCGGCCTCTTCGGTCGCCTTTGGAGTGGGGAAGAGGACCGGCAGCTTTGCCTGCTCCTTCGGGATCTGGGACGTGGTCACGGCGAATAGGACGAGAAAGACGAGGACGGCTCCGCCGGCGCCGATCCAGAGCCAGAGCCCGCCGGGGAGTCCCACGATGAGGCTGATGACGCTCGCCAGGACGCCGCCGACCATGGAGGTAATGAGCCCGATCATCCCGCCCGAAGTCGTCAAGGCATACAGCAGGGTGCCAACCCCGCTGACGGACTGACCGCCATACGCGCCGGTGACGGCGTCCATGTCGTCGTGGGTTGCCGTCGTGAAGTACGGCGTCACGATCGGGGCTGCCTGGTTGTTGGCGTGCCGGATGCGGGCCATCCCGTGGACCGCCCGCAGGTCGTCCGTGTTCGCGCCGACGATTCGCCCATAGGTGGCCAGGCCGATGACCAGGTCGAACGCCAGGATGATCGCGGCCAGTGTCAGGAATCCGGTCCCGAAGGTCATCGCCTGCGCGAGCAGCGCGAGGGCGACGAACGACGTCGACAGGAAGGTGAGGAACATCCCGCCGCGCACGAATGCCTCGTTGTACGCAAGCGACCGGCCCGTGAGCAGGCTCCAATGCTCGGTGCTGAGGATCTGGATCGCGCGCGGGTCGTCGAGCGAGGTGATCGGCTCTGGGGATTGGGCGGACATCGGCTCTCCTTCTGTGGTCGAGATCACGCCGGCAGCGTAACCGGGCAACCACCGAGAGAGCTACGCTCCCGGCGCCAGGTCCAGGCGGTCCAGGACTGCTCCCGGGTCATAGAGCTCGGTGCTGCTCAACGTGACTCCCACGTCATTGACTGAGCCGAAGCCGCCGACGATCAGGGCGCGTCCGTCAGCAAGAAGAATGGCGACCGCCCCCCTCCGAACCGTCCCCATGCGACCGGCCGGGGTCCTTGTCCCAGTCGTTGGGTTGAATCTTTCTGCGCTCATCCCGTCGACGAAGCCACCGGCTAGCAGTACCGACCCATCGGCGAGAACGACTGCGGCTGCATAGGAGGCGCCAGTCCCAACGGCGATCTCAGCCCAGGCCCCGAGGGCCGGGTCGTACACCTGAGGGCGCGAGCCAGTCAGGACGAGAACCCGTCCGTCGTGGAGGAGGATGCCAGTGCCCTGGTCCAACGGGGCGATCATGTCGCCAGTCGAGGACCACGTGCCCGTGGCCGGGTCGTAAATCTCCGCGGATTTGAGCGGTCCTCGCGCGGATAGTCCGCCGGCGACCAGGACTCGACCATCCAGCAGCCGCACCGCAGCACACGTGAATGCCCGCGCCTGGGCCATGTCCCCGCTCGGAGTCCATAGGTCCGTCGTGGGGTCGTAGATCTCTGACGAGGTTGTGCCCACGGGCGGGTTGCTGGCTCCCGTGCCGCCCGCGACCAGCACCCGTCCGTCATCGAGTCCCACCGCCATGCCACCGAGGCGTGTCGCACCCATGCCAGCGGCCGGTGCCCACGTTCCTCTCGAGGGGTCGTAGATCTCGACGGCCATCGCTCCAGAGGAGTCACTGGTACCGACCACGAGCACACGTCCGTCGGCCAGGTTGACGACCGCATCGAGCGCCCCATGAGCGACGAGTGCGCGACCGGTGAGCTTCCAACTCCCGGTCGTCGGGTCGTAGAGCTCCGCGCTATTGGAATCGCCGCAGGCGGTGCCAGCAAATCCGCCCGCAACCAGCACTCGTCCGTCAGCCAGGAGGGCAGCCGCGGGGACCCTCCCCGTGGACATGCTGCCGGTGGTTGACCAACCGTCGGTCCCGACGCCGGGCTCACCGCCACGGCAGTAGTCCGGCTCGGCGGGCACCAGGACCTTGAAGCCGATGACGGCAGCGACGACGGACACACCGACGATCCCCAGGCCGATCGCCGGCGCAACCCTGTCCGTCGAGACCGCTCGGGCCAGCGCGAGGAGTGCTGCGCCGCCGAGAAGCATGAGGAAGCCGAACAGCACGAACGCGCCACCCATCGCGCCGCCGAATCCCCCTGCGCCGGCTGAGAGGAGGCCTACCACGAGCAGCAAGGCCCCGATGACCAGAAGGGGGATCGCCGGCACGCCCGCCACTGCTACCGCCAGGCGCTTCACGATTCGTCCCTCACCATCCTCAGGCGGGAGGATAGGAGTGGGTGAAATCAGGGTCGGAGCCAATAACCTCAATCGACTCCACGACGAACTGCTCCCGGCAATAGAGTTCCGCGATGACAGGATCGATGGGGACGGGCGGTTCTCCCGGGCCCTGAATCACACATGTGGTCGAGGCCGGATCGCTGAAATGCCCCGTAACCCGCACCATGGAAGCATTCGGCGCACGGTCAAGCTCCACCGCGGGGTCGAAGTGGAGAGTGAGAGTGTCCGGCCATCCGATGTAGTTCAAGTTCATAGGGCTCGCGAGCCAGGACGGCTCATACGACCCGGGGACAAACTCTCCGCAGACAGGGCAGCCGAAGGTGCCGGTGATCGTTAGGGATTGATCACGCAAGCATGTGAGCCGCTCCCACGCTGTGAGCCCAACGAGGGTCGCCCGACCAGGAACTCCGTCTGGGCAGCGAGCAGGCAGCAGTTCGAGGTAGGACACGCCCTTCACCCCAGCCGCGGCGTAGCCAAATCGAACTGGCTCGCCTGTGTCGACGGCGTACCAATCGAGCGCGTCGACATGCCACGGTCCGAGTCCGCTGATATTCACAATCGTGCCTGCATCAAGGGTGTCGGTCACCGTCGCAGCGAGGCCTGGCTGCTGCCGAATCCGGAGCCCGTCAAGCCGTACGACCGCGCGGCTTCCTGGAGGCAGGACGCCGGCAGGCACGGGAAACCCAGCCGTTGAGGGCAGTGATGTCTGCTCGGCGGTGGGCGTCGTAAGCGCAGGCGAGCTGCATTCCCCGGCGCTGGGTGCTGCTGCGCTGACGGATGGCCCGGCCGATGGACTCAGTCCGGTAGGTGGCGGCGTCCGCATGAACAGCGCCCAACCAAGCAGGACGGCGACACCAACCAGGGCAACGGCTCCCACGGTAACGCCGATTCCCGCGGCCCGAGGGTGGTCACGGAGCCAAGCGGGAGTGGTCACCAGTTGGAGCTCGTGGCGGGCCAGGCAAATCGGGTCCAGTCGATGATGCTGCCCGCTTCCTGGCCACTGATGACGTTGTAGATCTTCGGCGTGAGCTGGTTGCTGTCGGCGCAACCGGTATCGAGGGCCTCGGCCATCAGCCAGAGCTGGGTCGCATTCACGAAGACCGGGTAGTTGTGCCGCCCGCCACCGATGAGCTTGGGGGTGCCATCGTGGAGGAGATCGACGACGTACACGTCATGCAAGGCATCGGCGCGGACGACCGCGTAGGCGAGATATGCGCCATCGGCCGAGATCGTCGGGTAAAACCAGCGGACGCCAGGCAGGAACACCGCGGGGTCGGCGCCGGCCGTCCACTTCCAGACATCGTCGCCCAGGCGGTAGAGGAGCGTCTCCGAGGTAGGCGACCAGACTGCCATCGCCGGGTTCGCCCCCTCCGGCCAATCGCCGGCAGGTGGCAGGATCGACAGGACCTTGGACTGGCCCTCGAAGACGAGGAAGCTGGTCTGACTGGCCAGCGGCTGGTTCATGACGTAGAGATGCGAGCCGGCGCTCGAATAGTCGCCGTACCTTGAGTCATCGGGCGAGCTGCATCGGCCTTCGTTGGTGTCGCGCAGGGTTGCGACGATCTGGTCTCCGGCGCTGGTGGCGATATGGATGTAATCGCTGCTGGTGCCCTGGGGGTCAACCGACCGCCACGCGATCTGATCCAGGCCCGATGAGACCGCGATGAATTGCGAACCCCAACCCGGGGTAACCGGCAGCTCGAACCACTGGTAGCGCAATTCCGGGATCTCGACTACCGCATACGCCGTGTCGTAGCCGATGACGACATGGCGGGCGTCGATGAGCTGCACAGGGCCTACGGTGCCGAAGGTGCAGACCGTTCGCGGGTGCGCGACGTCGGCGTAGTCGCGCAACACGAGGGGGCCGCCGTTCGGGATGTCTGAGTGCAGTTGCACGATCGCGACGGGGTCGTTGGCACCGATCTGTCCGGTGCATTCGAAATCCGCGAACGAGTGCGACGGTTGCCGCCCGGGCAAGATGGCGAACGACCCTTCAGGAACGCCTGGCCCGCTCGCCGTCGCGGCGGCTGAGGCGCCCGCGGATGGGAGGGTGGTCTCGCTTTGCGACGGAGTGGTCGAGGCAGGCGAGGCGCCAGGGGTCGTGGAAGGTCCTGCCCCGCGGCAAGCGCTCATGACCAGCACGACGCCTGCCATGGCACCCGCCAACCGCCGGGTCGTCCCTCCCCAGCCAACCACGAGCGCAGCCTACTCCGGGTCCGACTTCCTGACCATGGGGACGCAGGGCTAACATCGGGCCATGCAGGAGCACCAAGCCAAGGCCATCAAGGCCGGCGAGGGACGCATCGGCCGCCTGGGCGGGATGGGTGTCCGCTGGATGGTCGGCGGTGACGATTCGGGGGGCGGATTCGCGTTGGTCGAGCATCCGCTGAAGCCCCGGGCACTGGGGGCGCCACTCCATCGGCACAGTCGCGAGGACGAGTACAGCTACGTGCTCGAGGGACGCATCGGTGCCATGCTCGGGGACGAGGTCATCTTCGGCGAGCCGGGCGACCTGATCTTCAAGCCACGCGATCAGTGGCACACCTTCTGGAACGCCGGCGACACCGATGCGCGGCTCCTCGAGATCATCGCGCCGGCCGGCTTCGAGCGGTACTTCGAGGAGCTGGCGGACCTCTTCCTTCCTGGCCGTCCGGCGCCGGAGGTGCTCGCCGAGGTTCGGGCTCGATACGGCCTCGAGACCGATCCGGCCAGCATCGCGCGCCTCGTTGCGGAGCACGGGCTGGTCTTCGAATAGCAGGCGGGGCCTTGGGCGCGCCTATGATCTGGGCGTGACGAACCCGAAGCTGCTTGTCGCGCTGGTGGCCATCGTGCTGGCGGGCTGCTCGAGCGGCTCGCCGGCCGAGTCTGCGGCGCCGTCCTCCAGCGCCGAGGCGAGCGCATCGGCCACTGCGTCGGCATCGGCGCCGCCATCGTCCGCCAGCGAGACCGTCGCCGCCTCGCCCAGCGGGCCACCGGGTGCCGTCGAGACGATCGCCCGATCCACAACTGCAGGCATCCTGCCGCCCGGCAGCGTCGCGATTGCGATGGTGGACAACCTGCGCATCCGCAGCACCCCGTCGCTGTCGGGCACGATCGTGATCGCGCTCGACAAGTGGTCGCGGCTGGACGTCAGCAGCAATCCGACGTCGCTCGGCCCCGTGACGGCGGACGGCTACGACTGGTATCCCGTCCTCTACCAGGCCTACACGGGTGAGACCTCCGGCTGGGCAGCTGCCGGCGATCCAGCGACACCGTTCCTGGCGACCCTCAAGCCGAGATGCGACGAGCCGCCGGACGTGATCCTCACTGAATATGAGCAGCTGGCCTGCCTTGGCACCGGATCGGTCACGATCGAGGGCACGTACGGTTGCGGCGAGTGCGGCGGCTTCGCTGCGGGGACGTTCGAGCCGGGATGGCTCGCCAATCCCGTCGACGGTAGCTATACCCTCCGGCCGAAGCCAGGCACCATCGGGATCGGCCAGCTCGACATGCACAAGGCGCCCGACGCGGGAATCGAGCTGCCGGCCGAGGGGGCGATCCTGCGCGTGACGGGTCACTTCGACGACGATGCGGCCTCGACCTGCTTCATCGCTCCGTTGGAGGGTGAGGTGCCGACGCCTGCGGACGAGCGCGCCGCGCTGATGTACTGCCGGGAGCGCTTCGTGATCGACAGCTTCGTGCAGATCGGCACGGACCCGAACTTCCCCAACTAGCCGATGACCGACAACGCCGCTGATCGCGAGTTCCGCGCCAACGTTGCAGGTGGCGAGGTCGTCGGCTGGGTGCGCGGGAGCGGCCCGCCGGTGCTCCTCCTGCACGGCGGCCCGGGCATGTCCGACTACCTCGACGGCCTGGCCGCCGAGCTCGCCCCGGTCGCGACGGTGGCGCGTTACCAGCAACGCGGGCTCGCGCCGTCGGTGGTGGAGGGCGACCGCACGGTGGACGGCCATGTCGCCGATGCGGTGGCCGTCCTGGATGCGCTCGGCTGGGACAAGGCGTGGGTGATCGGTCATTCCTGGGGAGGCCACCTGGTCATGCACCTGGCCGTAACGCACCCGGATCGGCTGCGGGGGATGGTGGTCTTCGACGGGCTCGGCGCAGTCCCCGATGGCGGAACCGAGGCCCTCGGCACGAACCTGATGCGCAATCTCACCGATGCCGAACGCACCTGGATAGAGGCCTATTCCGCTCGCGAAGAGGCCGGTGGCGGAACCGCCGAGGAGTCGCTGGAGGTTCTCCGCGTACTGTGGCCGCACTACTTCGGCAATCCGGCCACTGCCTCGCCGATGCCGGACCTCCGCATGGACCTCGACGGCCACCTGACGACCTGGCCATCGATCATGCAGCACTTCGAGGACGGAACCCTCGAGCGCGAGCTGCTGAAGCTGCGGATGCCGGTGCTCGTGCTTCACGGTGCCTCCTCACCGATTCCCGCCTCTGAGGCGGAGCGGACCGCCGCCCTCATCCCTGGCGTGACGCTGCGGATCCTGCCGGGGATCGGCCACTTCGCCTGGCTGGAGGAGCCAGGCTCCGTCCGGAGGGAGCTGGAGGCGTTCCTGGCCGCTTCATCGGCCTAAGATCGGGCGCGATGGATCGAGCGATGCTCCTGGACCGGTTTCGGGCGGGATACGCCCAGGTGGAGGCTGCGCTCGCCGGCATCACCGATGCCGAGCTCGACCACCCGGCGCCGGATGGCGGTTGGGCGCGCCGCTAGCTCGGCACCATCAGTCGGCCTCGCCACCGGCCTCGCCACCGAGTGTGGCGATCAGGCCCTTGATGAAGGCAGCCTTCTCGGCGTCCGAGAGGTTCGCTTCGGGGTGAGCCAGGCGGTACTGGAAAGGCGGCATCCTGCCGGAGGAGACCATCTCCGACGCTTCCTCGCCATCACCGGGTTTCCAGGTCGAGAAGTTGAGGTGCGAGCGACCTTCGTCGACGTCGTGCTGGACGAGCCAGGAGGCCGGCGCGATGTTGCTGTACCAGGGCCAGACGGTCTGGTTGCTGTGGCAGTCGAAACAGGCCTTCACGGCCGTTGCGCGCGTGGCCGGCGAATCCCAGGCCGGTTCGCTGACCACTGGCGGGTTGGTGTGGTCGCGTCCATATGGGACGAACTGCATGCCGATCAGGCCCACCACGCCCACCAGAAACAGAGTCACCACCGCTCGCTTCACCATGAGGCTCAGCGTACCCGTTCGCCTGTGCGATGGATAGATAGGCTCAGCCGGGGGGTGGGATCGCCCCGATCCTGATCAGCAGGTCGAGCCACCCGTCGCCCGAGGCGTGCTCAACCACCTTGCCGTCGCGCAGCGTGTCCACGTAGACGATCGTCCAGGCCACCTGCTCGCCGGTGGGCTCGGCCCCGAAGAAGGCGCCCTCGTGAGTGCCACTCATGGCGAGTTGCGTGACGACGGTGTCGTCCACGGCCAGCTGCCGTTCGAAGGTGGCGGCGAGATCCGGGAAGGCGGCTCGCAGGATCCCGAAGGTGTGCAGCGTGTTCCAGTAGCCCGGGTGCTCCTTGGCTGCATCGGTGTCACCGGCCCACAGGGTCGTGATGAGATCGCGCGCGATCCCTTCGTTCTCGGCCGCGCCCATCGGCTCCTCCCTCGGTTACGTCATGGGTTGGAAACGAGGACGAGTCTATCGGGTGGCACAATGGCCGGACGCTCATGGAACCGATGTGACGCAAGCTCCGGATACGGCGCAGCAATCCCTCCTCGAGACGGCCTCAGCCGCCCTGGAGCGACACGAGTGGCGCAACGCCTTCGACGGCCTCTCCGCGGCCGATGCCGAGCAGCCACTCTCGCCCGCGGGACTGGAGCTGCTCGCCACTGCGGCCTGGTGGACGGGTCAGCTCCCGGTCGCGATCGAGACTCGGGAGCGCGCCTTTGCGAACGCGTCGAAGGCCGGCGACTACTTCACTGCCGTCGAGGTTGCCATCAACCTGGCGCGGGACCACGTCTTCAAGCTGGCGATGCCGGCCGCCATGGCCTGGATCAAGCGCGCCGAGAAGATGCTCGAGGGGCTCGACGAGAACCCGGGCCACGGCTGGGTGGCGGCAGTGAAAGCCACCATCGCATCAGTCGGTGGCGACAACGAGGAGTCGATCGCGCAGGCCACGCTCGCGCAAGAGATCGCCGAGCGGCTCGGGATCGCGGACCTGCGTGCGTTCGCGATGGCGGGCAGAGCGGCAGGCCTCATGGCCAGGGGCGACGTCGAGGCAGGCCTGGCACTGGCCGATGAAGCGGCCACGGCCGCCATCAGCGGTGAGCTGCAGCCCGCGGTGGCCGGCGGCGTCTTCTGTTCTGCGATCGAGGCGTGCGCCGGGATTGGCGACGTGAAGCGCGCCCTGGAGTGGACCGAGGCCCAGGACCGATGGTGCCGTCGCGAGCACATCAACGGCTTCCCGGGGATGTGCCGCATCTTCCGGTCCGACGTGAAGCGGATGCACGGCGCCTGGCCGGAGGCTGAGGCCGAGGCGTTGCAGGCATCGGTCGAGCTGCGCGGCTACATCCCCGGCGCGGCCGGCCTCGCGCTCTACCAGATCGGCGAGATCCGGCTGCGGCGCGGCGACCTCCCCGCCGCGGAGGAGGCGCTTCTCGGCGCGCACGGACTCGGCCAGGACACCGAGCCTGCCCTGTCGCTCCTGCGGCTGGCCCAGGGCAAGACCGCCGCCGCCGCGGAATCGATCCGCCGCGCGCTGAACGAGCCGGGGCGGCCATCGTGGCGGGCGCCCTCGGACAGTGCGGTCTATCGGCTGATGCTCCTTCCGGCACAGGTCGAGATCCTGCTGGCAGCCGGTGACGTCGCCGGTGCGCGCGCATCCGCCGACGCGCTTGCCGAGCTGGCAGGCAGGTTCCAGACGGGGCCGGTGGTGGCGAACTCCGTCTCGGCCGCTGGTCTCGTGGCGCTGGCCGAGGGAAATGCAGAGGAAGCCGCGACGCGCCTGCGCGAAGCGATCGGGATGTGGGTGGCCCTTGACGCTCCGTACGAGGCCGCCCAGATGCGCCTGGCCCTGGCCGACGCCTACCGCGCTGCGGGCCAGCCGGACCTGGGTGCGATCGAGGCGCGCACGGCCCGCGACGCATTCGAGCAGCTCGGCGCCGCCCTCGACCTGCGCCACGCTGAGAAGGTCGTGGCCTCCTTCGCCGGGGAGGGTGGCGCTCCACTCGGGACGGCCACGGCGCGTGTCGACCGGGTCTTCATGTTCACCGACATCGTGGACTCCACCAAGCTCGCCGAGACGCTCGGTGACGAGACCTGGGACGGCGTCATCCGGATGCACGACAGGACGGTGCGGGCAGCTGTCGCCGAGCAGGGTGGGGAAGAGGTGAAGGCCACCGGAGACGGCTTCTTCCTCGCCTTTGCCGATGCCGACCAGGCGATCCAGGCCGCCATCGCCATCCAGAAGCGGCTGGCGGAGCAACGGCGAGCCCAGGGGTTCGCCGTCAGCGTGCGCATCGGCCTTCATGGGGCCCAGGCGAATCGGGTGGGGCTGGATTACACCGGGTCCGGTGTCAACCAGGCCGCGCGCATCGGCGCCGTCGCCGAGAGCGGCGAGATTCTCGTCAGCGCCTCGACGCTCGCCGCCGCCGGGCTCTCCTTCGGCGAGCGTGCCCGCCGTACCGTTGAGCTGAAGGGGCTATCGGCCCCGGTCGAGGTTGTCTCGATCGACTGGAGTTAGGGGAGCTCGACGCGATGGAGGAAATCGCGCATCCGCGAGACGTACGCCTCCCGCTTCTCCAAGAAGGAGACGCGGATCGCGCAATCGTCAGCCGAAGTGTCCCCGGACCAACGGTCGATTGGATACCGTGAGCCGGGACCCCATGCTCGGGCAGTCCAGGTCATACGCGGAGGCACCCTTGGCGTCCAAGCTCCCCAGCGGTGGCGGTCGCCCTCGGTGGCAGCCCGGCGCGCTCGCCATCTTGATGGCCGGGTCGCTGGTAATCGGGTTCGTCGTCGCCCCGCCGTCGTCCGCCGTTGCCGGCAGTTCCCCGGTCCAGACCGTCGTCATCAGCTCATTCGACCTAGCCTCCAGCTGGTCCGTGGTCAGCGGAGCGGCCACCCTGAACGCGGTCAAGGACCCTGACGGCACCAGGGCGGCCGTGGAAGTGGGTTCAGTCGATGCGTCCGAGCGCCTCGAGCTCGCTCCTGCGAGTGGCCCCGTCGAGATCCAGGGGCTGCCGCAGACTCTCCTGGTCGACGTAAAGGGCACCTCCGGTTGGCGGCCCCTCTATCTCGAGGTCCGCGACGCGACCGGCGAAATCTTCATCTTCTGGATCGGTCACATCGCCAGCGACACGTGGGAGACGGTGAGCATCGACCTCACCGCCAAGCCGGCCGGAACGTCGTGGGGAGATGCCGACGGCGTCATCGACCTTCCCATCTCCTTCCACCGGATCGTGGCTGGTGTGCTGCCGAATGGCGAGGTCACGGATGTGGGTTTCGCCCTTGACAACCTCCGCATGGTGGTCGAACCGTGGGCGGTCCTCGCTCTCCGGCCAAAGACCTTCATCCCCTCGGCTGGAGGCTCGGGCGCGGTGACGATGAGCCTGGCGCAGGGCGGGCCGTTCGTCGTCGTCCTCCGCGATGAGCTTGGACATATCCGCACCTGGGCCGCCTCAGCCAGCGTCGGAGCGACCTCCTCCTTCAATTGGAACGGGCGAGACAATGCAGGATCGCTCATGCAGGGTTCGGTGCAGGCTCGCGTGAGCGTTGGGGCAGGCGACCACCAGACGACCGTCGACGTGCCGTACGTCGGAGGCCTGCTCAGCCAGCCAGCAGCCGATCCCAACTCGATCGTGGGGCTGAATACCTTCCTCAGTGAAGTCAACCCGTCGCGGAGAGCGTTCGCCGAATGGCAGGCCCGCCGCCTCGATGAGGCCCGGGTCTCCCAGATCAGGGAGACCTTCATCTGGAATCGCGTGGAGCCGCGCAAAGGGTCGTTCGAGTGGGCCAAATTCGATCAGGCGGTCGAGATCGCGGGTGCGCACGGGATCAAGGTCCTGGGCGTGCTCGCCTACTCAGCGGACTGGGCGTCCTCGGCTCCAAGCGATGTCACCGGCCGGACTCGCTCGCTCTACCCGCCGACGAATCCCGACGACTTTGCCAAGTACGTCACCGCGGTGGTTCGCCGATACGGCGATCGTATTGACGAGTGGGAGATCTGGAACGAGCCGAACCATCCACTCTTCTGGTTCCCGCATCCGAATCCGGAGGCGTACGCGGTCCTCCTGCACGTGGCGGCGCAGGTCATTCGACGCGAGGATCCGGGCGCCAAGATCGTCCTCGGAGGGATCGTCGGCACGGACGTGCCGTACCTCGACCGACTCCGAGCTGCTGGTGCCTGGACCGATTTCGACGTCCTGGCGATCCACGGCTTCGTCCGTTTGTCGCCTGAGCAGAGCGGTCTCGGCGGCTGGTTCGACAAGGCGGTGGCGTACGTCCAGAAATATGGGGTCAAGCCGATCTGGATGACCGAGATCTGCTGGCCGATCGCCGATGCTCAGCCCGGCATTCCCGCGGTCACCAGCAGCGGCCAGGCGGCATTTCTGGGCCGAACCTTCGCCCGGGCCGCCGAGGCTGGCGTGGCGAGGGTGTTCTGGTACAACCTGGTCGACCATCCCAGCGGAACCGGGTCGCGCTACGACGCGTGCGGCCTCTTCGACGCCCAGCACCAGGCACGGCCGACCTTCGCCGCGCTGCGCACCATCGGTGCGGCATTCGACGGATCGGTCACCGTGGGCACGTTCGATCCAGCCGCCGCCAGCCGCAAGCCGGTGAATGCCAGCTTGAGCGCGTGGACATCCGCCTCGGGGTCCGGCAACATCGTCGTCCCCGTCGCGGGCGGGATCAGCGCGAATTACGCGATCGGCTCTGCCTCGGGGTCGGCGGCATTCGTAGCGTCGCTCAAATTGCCGGGCAGGCCGACGTCAATGTCGGTGACGATCACTGGTGACGGCTCCGCGAACTCAATCCTGGCCTATTTCCACGATGCGACCGGGGAACTGTGCTCCGTCACGATCGGCCGGTTGCGATCTGGCAGCCGCCAGCTTCGGGTGCCGCTCGACGGCTCCGGCGCAAACTGGAATTGTCGGGGCGGGGATGGAGACGGCGTTCTTGACGCGCCGGTACGCCTGACCTCGGTGTCGATCTATCCCACAGGAATCGGACCCATGAAAGGGTCGTTCCGGATGACGGGACTGGCGATCGGCGAGGGCGCGGTTGACAATGGTCTGGTCCTCGCGCACGGACGAACGATCCGGCTCCTGGTCGAGCGCGTGATCGGCAAGACGGCCGCGACGACCACGATCTCATTGCCCGGCTCGTCAGCGACCGAGATGGTCAACGGCACACGGAAGAGTCTCACGGTGACCGCCGGCGTTCTGCGCCTTGGGGTTTCGCCACGGATCCGCGTCGTGGACGTGCCAGTTGGCATGACCACCGCCAGTATCACGCCCGGGACACTGAGCTGGTTCCGCTGGATCGCCGGCGATGGCAGTCGTGGCCGGCCACAGGTTCTCCGCGCCGACGGCAGCTGGGTAAGGACCGACATCGTCAAGACCTACGCCGCCGGGCTGCACTCGATTTCCTGGGACGGGCGCTTGATCGCGGCCAGCGGGCTTCGAACTGCAGCCCCGGCAGGCGCCTACACCGTGCGGCTGGTGGTCACGGCTCCGGATGGGCGCACAGGCGTGCTCTACGCCCCAATCCAGGTGCGCTAGAGGAGGCGCCCCGCCTCCGCGATTCGCCGCATCCAGGGCAGCTCCCGCTCGAGTGTCGTCTCGGGACCGTGGCCCGATAGGACGCGCACGCCGGGCGGCAGGTCCCGAGCCAGGCGGGCCAGCGAGGCGACCATCAGGTCGTCGTCGCCACCGGGGAGATCGGTCCGGCCGTACGTGCCTGCGAAGAGCACGTCCCCCGCTAGCAGCAACCCGGCTCGCTCCTCGTAGAGGCACACGGATCCCGCGGTGTGGCCCGGCGTATGGAGCACGTCGAAGACCAGGTCACCGATTCTCAGCTGCTCGCCCTCCACCAGGTGACGCGTGGCGACGCTCGGCTCCATCTCCAGGCCGTAGCTGTTCGGCGCGGAGAGCCGCTCCTCATCGAGCTCGTGGATGGCGAGCGGCGCCCCGGAGCCGCGCACCAGCGGGGCGTTGTCGAAGACGTGGTCGATGTGCCCGTGCGAATTCGCGACCAGATGCAGGGTCAGCCCGTTCGCGGCGACCCGATCCAGGAGTGGCTGCGCGGCGCCCATGCCGGGATCGACGACCAGGGCATCGGTCGAGCGGCCGTCCCAGACCAGGTATCCATTTGTCTGCCACGGCCCGAATGCGCCGACCTCCAGCCGCGGATGGTGAGCGGGGACGCCGGCGCGCTGGACCTCGGTCACTGCTCGGAGGAGCCCGCCGGACCGATGACGCCCTCGCGGCCGGCCGCCACGCTGAGGCCAAAGGCGTCGGCGAGCGCGAGCGCCAGGCGGTCCTCGACCGCGCCCATGTCGACCGGATGGCCGAGCTCACGAGCCAGCGAGGTCACCTCCTTGTCGGCGATCCCGCACGGGATCATCTCGGCGAACCAGCGCATCTCGGTGTTGACGTTCAGAGCAAGCCCGTGGGTCGTCACGCCGCGCTTGACCCGGACGCCGATGGCGGCCAGCTTGCGACGGCCCTCGACCCAGACGCCGATGAGCCCCTCCTCGCGGTCGGCGGCGACGCCGAAGGCCGCGGCGGTCTCAAGGATGGCGGCCTCGAGCGAGCGGACGTAGCGGCGCAGGTCGAGCGGGTCGCGCAGCTCGACGATGGGATAGGCGACGAGCTGCCCAGGGCCGTGGAAGGTGATATCGCCTCCGCGATCGATGCGGTGGAACTCGGCGCCGAGCTCGCGGAGTCGCTCGGGGCTCGCCAGGAGGTTGGCCTCGTCCCCGCCGCGCCCGATCGTGTAGACCGGGAAGTGCTCGAGCAGCAGGAGCCGATCGCCAATCCGCCGCTGCCGTCGTTGCTCGGCCAGCTCATCCTGGAGCTCCCAGGTCGGCTCGTACGGGACGGTGCCGAGGCGCTCGACGGTCAGCAGCCCGCCGTGGCCCAGGAGGAGCGGGCGAGCGTCGCTGGCCGGGGTGAAGGGGGCGTCGCGGCGCGGCCGGCGAGGGGCTTGCGGGGAGGCGGGAGCCGCCGGCGGGCGGCTGATGTCGCGCATCTGGACCATGGCGTCAGACCGCGACGGACTCGGGACCGGGGACCTGCTCGGCGGCGTGGTACGAGGAGCGCACCAGCGGCCCGGACTGCACGTGCCGGAAGCCAAGCTCCAGCCCCTCGCGCCGAAGCGCCACGAACTCCGCCGGGGTGTAGTACTTGTGCAGCGGCAGGTGCTGGCGGCTCGGGCGCAGGTATTGGCCGATGGTGAGGACGTCGATATCGGCCTCGCGCAGGAGGCGCATGGCGTCGAGCAGCTCGTCGGTCGTCTCGCCCAGGCCGACCATCAGCCCCGTCTTGGTGACCATCTGGTCGTGGCCGATCTCGGTCGCGATCCGGCGCCCGATGCTCAGGACCGATACGGAGCGGTCCCACTTCGCGCGGCGGCGGACCGGGCGCTGGAGCCTCGGGACCGTCTCGACGTTGTGGTTGAGGATGTCCGGCTGGGCCTCGACCACCGTGCGGATGTCCGCTTCGCGCCCGTTGAGGTCGGAGATCAGCACCTCGATGCTCGTGGCGGGGGAGACCTGGCGGATGGCCCGGATCGTGTCCGCGACCACGCCGGCGCCGCCATCGGGCAGGTCGTCGCGGGCGACCATCGTGATCACCGCGTGCTTGAGGCGCATCGCAGCAGCCGCCTCGGCGACGCGTCGCGGCTCGTCCAGGTCGGTGGTCGGGGGGCGGCCCGTGTCGATGGCGCAGAAGCCGCAGTTCCGGGTACAGACGCTGCCCAGCACCATGAACGTGGCGGTCCCGAGCGCCCAGCACTCGCCCTGGTTCGGGCAGCGGGCCTCCTCGCAGACCGTGTTGAGCGACTGCGAGCGCATCAGGCGGCTGACCTGGGCGTAGGTCTCGCCAACGCCGATCCTGACCTTCAGCCATTCAGGACGGCGCCCGCCCGGGCCGGCGTTCTCGGGAATCGGGTCGCCGGGGAAGAGGCCGCCGGCGTCGAGGCCGGGGCCGCCGGGATACATCACCTCGGAGGGGGAGTGATGTCCCGTCGGTTCATTGACGACCGCGAGCTCACCGAGGCTCGAGAAGTCGCGCTGCGGATCGAGTGCCACGCATGAAGTCTACCCAAGCGGGGCATGGGTCGCCGTGTCAGGCTCGGTTGTGCACCCGTGCACCCGTGCACCCGTGCGCCCGTGCTGCACAAGCGGGCTCGACAGTGTCAACGTGGCGCCATGTCAACGTGGCGCCATGGACTGGCGGATGCTGGCAACGATCGGCATCGGGCTCATTGCGGTCTGGGCGATCCTGATCAGCTCCTCTTCGCCCTCCGCCCGCCTTCTCATCGGGGATCACGCCGTGCCCAGGCGGGTGAAGGTGGCCCTGGTCTTGCCGCTGGCCTGACTGGTCAGCCCCATCGACCTCATCGCGGAGTTCATCCCGGTCCTGGGGCCGGTCGACGACACGATCGTCGCGGTCCTCGTCCTTCGCTACGTTCGGCGGCGCATAGGCTCAGTGGCTGTGGTGCGCCTCATGGATGACGGCGTGACCCTGGCCGCGCCCGATCATCCAGCGATTGACAGGAAAGGCCAGAACGCCGGCGATGGCAAGCGAAAGGACCAACGATCCCCAGAAGAGCGGCTCGTTCAGCTGCGCATCCATCGCCGCGGGGATGACCAGCAGGATCGCGTTATCGGTGATCTCCATGATCGTGATCGAGACCGTGTCGGCTGAGAGTGCCAGCCCGCTGGCCCGCCGGAGCCCCATGCCCGTTGCGAGCAGGGGCCGCATGGTGAGGCCGTAGCCGAAGAAGAAGGCGAGGATCACCGACAGGACGATGGCCGCCAGGTTCCCCCAACCGAAGGCAGTGGCGATCACCATCCCCAGCACCTCGCCGATGGCACAGCCGGTGAGACAGTGCGTCGTCGCCTGGAAGGCGAGGCGCGAGAGCGAAGGTTGAGGCGAGGTCATCGGCTTACGGTACCCCTCGCGTAGACTCGGCCGGTGGACGCTCGCGAAATGGCCGACCTCCTCACCGATGAGCTGCGCGCTGTCGCGCGACAGGAGCGTGCCGTGCAGGAGAAGGCCTACCTGAAGAGCGACCTCGAGTTCCTGGGCGCATCGGTCTGGGAGATTCGGAGGGTCGTGCAGGCGTTCTCGAAGGGGACAGAGCTCACTCACGACACGCTCCTGGACCTGGTGGAGGCGCTCTGGGTGGAGCCGCTGCACGAGCGCCGGATGGCCGCGGTGGCACTGCTGGAGCTCCATCCCTGGCTGCTCGGCCCGGGCGACCTGCCGCTGATCGAGCGCCTGCTGCGCGAGTCGCGGACCTGGGCGCTCGTCGACGGACTGGCGACCGATGTCGTCGGCGCCATCCTCGCTGCTTCTCCGCTCAAGGTCACGCCGGTACTGGACCGATGGGCGGCCGATCCGGACTTCTGGATCCGGCGCTCCTCGCTGCTGGCCGAGATCCGTCCGCTGCAGAAGGGAGCGGAGATGGAGCCGTTCCTGCACCGGGCCGATGCGATGCTCGACGAGAAGGAGTTCTTCATCCGCAAGGCGATCGGCTGGGTGCTCCGCGAGGTGGGGAAGCGGCGCCAGGCGGAGGTGATTGCCTGGATCTCGCCGCGGACGCACCGGGCGTCCGGGGTGACGATGCGCGAGGTGGTGCGTCACCTGCCGCCGGCCGAGGCCGCTCGGCTGATGACGGCGTACCGCGAGAAGCGCCCGGCGTGAGGTCGCGGCCACAAGCCGCTTACAAGTCCCGCTTGTACATCGGCACATCTGTGGTCCGAATCCTCGTCAAACGCGCTCCCACACAACTGAGACTTGTTGGAACGCGCGCAAAACGGGCGAAATGGCCCCTCAGACCCTACAAATGCGCCGATACACAAGCCCCACTTGTGCGGGGCCTGGCTGTCCTATCCGATCGGGGTAGCCGGGTCCCAACCCTCGAGTCGCTTGCGGACATCGGCCAGGAAGTTGCCGACCTGCGCCCCATCGAGGACGCGGTGGTCGAACGAGCAGGTCATGTTCATGATCGGCCGGACGGTGATGACGTCCTCGCCCTCGACGCTGATCACGACGGGACGCTTGACGATCGCCTCCATCGAGAGGATCGCGACCTCCGGGCTGTTGATGATCGGCATCGACGAGACCGATCCGAACCAGCCGGTGTTGTTCACCGTGAAGGTGCCGCCCTGGATCTCGTCGAGGCGCAGCTTGTTCGTCCGTGCGCGGGCCGCCAGGTCCTGGATCCGATGGTTCACGCCGCTGATGGACAGCTGGTCGGCGTTGGCGATGACTGGCACCAGCAGCCCGTTGTCGACCGCCACCGCGATGCCAATGTTCATCGCCTGCTTCAGGATGATCCTGTCTTCGGCGAACTGGCTGTTCAACGTCGGGTGCAGGCGCAGCGTCTCGGTGACGGCCTTGATGACAGCCGCCACGTAGCTGATCCCGATCCCCTCGCGCGCCTTGTACGTGGCCTGGTTCGTCTCGCGCCAGCGCACCACGTTGTGCATATCCACCTCCACGACCGTATAGGCGTGGGGGACGGTCTGCTTGACGCGGGTCATCTTGGCCGCGATGCCCTTGCGCATCTGGCTCAGCGCCACCTCGACGTCGCCGCCGGTGGGCGCGGGGAGAGGAGCCGGCGCGGCGTAGGCGGGGGCCGAGGCCGGAGGAGCCGCCGCGGGTGCGGGAGCAGCCGCCGCTGCCGCGGGTGCCGCGGCCGGCGGGGGAGCGGCGGGCTCTGCCATCGGGGCGGGCACGGGGGTCGAGGGCGGAGCGACTGGCTCCGCCACGGGCTCGACGACGGCAGCTGGCGTTGGGTTCTCGGCGGTGGCCGGGGCGGCAACGAAGGCCAGCACGTCTTCGCGGGTGACGCGTCCGCCGGCGCCGCTGCCCTTCAGCTGGGCGATGTCGATCCCGTGCTCGCGGACGAGCCGCCGCACGGCTGGAGTCATCCGCGCTGAACCATTGGTCTCGGGCGCCGACGCGGTGGCCGGCGCCGTGTCCGCCGGAGCCGACGCGGGGGCCGGGGCGACGGCAGGCTCAGGCGCTGGAGCTGGCGGCGCGGCGGCCGGCTCCGGAGCGGGGGCTGCTGCTGCAACCGGCTCGGGCGCCGGGGCTGGTGCGGGGGCTGGTGCGGGAGCTGGCGCAGCGGGCTCGGGCGCAGCGGGCTCGGGCGCCGCAGCCTCCGGAGCCGGCGCCGCAGCCTCGGGAGCGGGCGCCGCGGCATCGGCGGTGGCGCCATCGGTCTCGATCTCGGCGAGCGGGGTCCCGACCTTCACGGTCTGCCCATCGCCCACGATGATCTTGGTGACGGTCCCGGCGACCTCGGCCGGCACCTCGGCATTCACCTTGTCGGTGACCACCTCGAACAGCGGGTCGTACTGCTCTACCTTGTCGCCTTCCTTGACCAGCCAGCGCTCGATCGTCCCCTCGGTGACCGATTCCCCCAGCTGCGGCATCTTGATGGTGGTTGCCATGGGCGTCAGGGTAGCCGATCAGTACGCGGCGAGCGCACGGGCGGCCTCGACGATCTTGGCGGGGTTCAGCATGAACCAGTCTTCCAGGTTGTGGTGGAACGGCACACCGGGCACCTCGGGGCCGGCGAGCCGGGTGACTGGGCCGTCGAGATGCTCGAACCCCTCCTCGGCGATGATCGCCGCGATCTCCGCCCCGAAGCCGCCGAAGCGGTTCGCCTCGTGCACCACCAGCGCCTTGCCGGTCTTGGCGACCGATGCCAGCACGGTGGCGGTGTCGAGCGGGCGGAGGGATCGCAGGTCGACGACCTCGGCCTCGATGCCGTCCTCGCGGGCGAGCGTCTCCGCCGCCTCGAGGGCGCAGAAGCGCATGTAGCCGTAGCAGAAGATCGACAGGTGCTTGCCCGGCCGCGCGACGTCGGCGACGCCGATCGGCACCACGTGGTCACCGTCGGGCACCTCGGCCTTGAAGAGCCGGTAGGTCTTCTTGTGCTCGAAGAACATCACCGGGTCGGGGTCGCGGACGGCGGCCTTGAGGAGTCCCTTGGCATCGGCCGGGGTGCCGGGCGCGACCACCTTGAGGCCCACCGTCGAGGTGAAGTAGGTCTCGTTGCTCTGCGAGTGGTAGAGGGCGCCGTGCACGCCGCCGCCGTACGGCATCCGGATCACCATCGGCAGCCCAAAGGTGTTGTTCGACCGATAGCGCATGCGGCTGATCTCGGAGACGATCTGGTTGAAGGCGGGGTAGGCAAAGTCGGCGAACTGCATCTCGGCGATCGGGCGGAGGCCGTAGATCGCGGCTCCCGCCGCGGCACCAGCGATCATCGCCTCGGTGAGCGGCGTGTCGAGGACGCGCTTGCCGCCGTACTTGGCCCACAGCCCGTCGGTGGCGCCGAAGACGCCGCCCTTCTTGCCGACGTCCTCGCCCAGGACCATCACGTTCGGGTCGCGCTCCAGCTCCTCGTCCATGGCCGCGCGAATCGCCTCGAGGATGTTCAGCTCTGCCATCAGTCGCCGTCCTCGGCATAGACCCATCGCTCGGCGTTCGCCACGTCCGGCTCGGGATGGGCCTCAGCGCGCTTTGAAGCCTCGTTGATCTCCGCCTTGACCTCCGCGCGGAACTGCTCCTCCAGCTCGGCCGTCAGCAGGCCGGCGGCCATCAGCCGGTTGGCGAAGATGGGCAGCGGATCGTGCTGCTTGAGGTCCTCGACCTCGCCCGCCTCGCGATAGCGGCGCTGGTCGTCGTCGGAGGAGTGGCTGGTGAGCCGGACCACCACCGCCTCGATCAGCGTCGGGCCCTCGCCGCGCCGCGCCCGCTCGTGCGCCTCCTTGGCGGCCGCGTAGCAGGCCAGTGGATCGCCGCCGTCGACCGTCACGCCCGGGAAGCCATAGCCCTGCGCCCGGGCCGCGACCGAGAGGCCGCCGACCTGCTGGTCGAGCGGGACGCTGATGGCCCAGCCGTTGTTCTCGCAGACGAAGATGACCGGCAGCTTGTGCACCCCGGCGAAGTTCATCGCCTCGTGGATCTCGCCCTGGTTGCTCGTCCCCTCGCCGAACGAGGTGAGGGCGACCACGTCCTCGCCCTTGACCCACGCCCCCATCGCGATCCCGACCGCGTGCAGCACCTGCGTGCCGACCGGCGAGCTCAGCGAGACGATGTTGTAGCGCGCCGCGCCGTAATGACCTGGCATCTGCCGCCCGCCGGAGGAGACGTCGTCGCCCTTGGCCAGGTGCGCGGTGACGATGTCCTCCGGCGTCATCCCGAAGGTGATGGCCGATGCGATCGAGCGGTAGTAGGGAGCCATCCAGTCCTGGTTGGGGCGCATCGGCCAGGTGATGCCGATCTGCGCCGCCTCGTGGCCCTGCCCCGAGATGATGAAGGCGATCTTGCCGGCGCGCTGCATGAGCCACATCCGCTCGTCAACGGCTCGGGCGAGAAGCATCTGGCGGTACATCGCCAGCACGTCGGAATCGGTCAGGCCAAGCGCCTTGTGCCCGAGCTCCGCGACCTTGGTGTTCGCCATCAGCTCAATTGTCTCAGACGTGGATCGCTGCGCCATCGGCGGCGAGCGCCGCCTCGACGAGCACTTCGGTGAGGGTCGGATGCGCGTGGACCGACATGGCGATCTCCCCTGCCGTCCCCTCCAGCAGCAGGGCCAGCGTCGGCTCGGCGAGGAGGTCGCCCGCGTGCGCGCCGATCAGGTGCGCGCCCAGCAGGAGGCCGGTCTCGGCATCGGCGACGAGCTTGGCGAAGCCGTCGACCTCGCCCACGATGGTGGCCTTGCCGAGCGCTCGGAACGGGAAGGAGCCGACCTTGACGGTATGGCCCGCATCGGTCGCCTGCGCCTCGGTCATCCCGACCGATGCGATCTCGGGCCGGCAGAAGGTGACGCGCGGCATCAGCTCCATGCGTACCGGCTCCGGGTCGTGGCCGGCGATCTTCTCGACCGCGACGACTGCCTCGTGGCTGGCGACGTGGGCGAGCGCGTAGCCCGGCACGATGTCCCCGATGGCGTAGAGGTGCGGCACGCCGGTCCACATGAAGCCGTCGACCTTGACGAAGCCGCGCTCCATCTCGACGCCGGGGACCTTGTCGAGACCGATCTCGTTGGTGACGGGGCGGCGCCCGACGGCGACCAGGATCACGTCGGTCTCCATCTCGACCCGCGTCTTGCCGTCACGCGCCTCCACCGCGAAGTGGACCCCGCCCTTGGTGGATTCGATGCTCTTGGGGTCGATGCTCGACGAGACGTAGATCTTCACGTTCCGCTTCTTGAAGATGCGCGTCAGCTCCTTGCTGACGTCGGCATCCTCGAGCGGCACGATCCGGTCGAGGTACTCGACGAGGTGCACCTCGGCGCCCAGGTCGCGATAGAGGCTCGCCCACTCAACGCCGATGGCGCCCGCGCCCACGATCGCGACCCGCTTCGGAACCGCCTCGCGCTGCAGCGCCTCGTCGGAGGTGATGATCAGCTTGCCGTCGACGTCGAGCCCCGGCAGGTGGCGCGGTGCCGAGCCGGTGGCCAGGATCAGGTCGCCGCCGATCGCGTCTACGTCGCCCGATTCGCCGCCGCTCACGTGCACGCTGGTCGGGCCGGTCAGCGTGCCGGTGCCGCGCAGCACGGTGATGTTGTTCTTCTTCATCAGGAACTCGACGCCCTTGACGTGCTTCTCGACCACGAAGTCACGCCGCTTGCCGAGCGCGGGGTAGTCGAGCGTCACCGCGTCGCCGCCGGCGAGGCCGAACTCGGCGCCCTGCTCGGTGACTCGGTGCAGGAGGTCGGCGGTCTCGAGCATCGCCTTGGTCGGGATGCAGCCGCGGTTCAGGCAGGTGCCACCCATCCTGTCGCGCTCGATCAGTCCCACCTTGAGCCCCAGCTGCGCGGCACGGATGGCACCGACGTAGCTCATCCCGCCGCCAAGGATCAGGACGTCGAAGTGCTGCGCCTCGCTCATGCCGGATCCGCCGGCTTGTCGAGGGAGCGGCCCTCCTGGGCGACGAGCAGGGCGCGCCAGTCGTCGGGGACCCGCATCGGCTTCTCGACGTCGTAGTCGAACGCCACCAGCACGGTCTCGGATTGGGCCAGCTCGCGTCCCTCCTGGTTGATGAGCAGGTGTGACATGCCGATGCTGGTGCGCCCGATCCAGTCGACGCGGGAGCCGACCTCGACGCTGTCGTTGAACATCACCTGCGAGAGGTAGTCGATCTGGAGCATCGCCAGGATGAACGGCATGCTGACCGGGTCGGCGCCGGTGCCCAGGACGTCGCGCAGGTAGAGGACCCGGCCCTGCTCGACATACGTGGCGATCACGGCGTTGTTGACGTGGCCGAACGGGTCGAGGTCGCCGAGGCGCACCTCGAGGCGCGTGCGGTGACGGAATTCATCGATCACGGGAAGCCGATTCTACACGGGGAGTCAGATCGCCTCGGCGGCCCGCTCGATCAGCGCGGCGAGGAGGGTAGTGCGCGGCACGACGCTCGAAAGGTCGAGCCACTCATCGGCGGAGTGGTCATCGCCGCCGATGGGGCCGAGGCCGTCGAGGGTCGGCAATCCCGCGTGCGTGGTCGTGTTCGCGTCGCTCGCACCGCCGGTGAGCGTGTCGTGCAGCTCGAATCCCAGCTCACCGGCGATGACGATGGCGAGCTCCGCCATGCGGCCGTTTCCCGGGGTGCGCTCCATCGGCGGATGGAAGGCGGCCCGACGCAGGGTGGCGGTGATCCCGTCGAGGGCCGGGTGGGTGACGATCCCCTCCACCTCGGCAGCGGCGACCTCGAATTCGGCAGTGCTTGCCGCGCGCAGGTCGAGCTCCATCCGGCACGATCCGGCCACGACGTTCGGTCGCGTCCCGCCATCGATCACCCCGGCGTTGACGGTGACGCTCGGCCAGCGCCCGTTCAGCGCGTGGAGTGCCAGCACCTGGCGCGCCGCCTCGACGATCGCGCTGCGGCCCTTCTCCGGCTCGACGCCTGCGTGGGCGGCACGGCCGGTGATGGTGACCTCGAAGTCGGCGATGCCCTTGCGAGCGCTGACGATGTCGCCGTTGGCGCGGGCGCACTCGAGGACCATGGCCGCATCGTGCTCGGCGACGAGGCGGCGGATGTGCTGCGTGCTGAAGGGCGAGCCGATCTCCTCGACCGGGTTGGCGACGAAGGTGACCGATGGGCGGCGACCCATGCCGTGCAGCGCGGCGAGGGCATGGACGCCGGCGAGCAGCCCGCCCTTCATGTCGCTCACGCCCGGGCCGGTGGCCCGCTC
>DATJIJ010000102.1:0-11860 GCA_035493355.1 Candidatus Methylomirabilota bacterium | reverse complement strand
CTTCCTGGCACTCGATGTTGCACTGAAGCCAATCGACGCCGACTTCGGCGGTCTGGAACCTCAGTGGGATGGCGTTTGCGGAGATCACTGGCACCGTCGTAGAGCGGGTTCCACCACGAGTTGCCGAGGCGAGCGAGCGGCGAGCCGATGGTATCCGTCGCGCCGAGTTGGTGTCAAAGCAACGGCCGCTTGTTTCACGGGAAGAAGTATCGGGACATCACGCGCCGGACGAGCGGCGCGGCATCGGTGCCGCCGGTGGCTAGCTTGACGTGGACCAGGACCGTGGCCACGGCGATCTCGGCGTCACCGACCGGCGCGTAGGCGGGGAACCAGGCATCCGGCTTCGGCGTGCCCGTCTCGGCGGTCCCGCTCTTGCCGGCGACCGGGATGCCGAAGCCCGCGAACGCTCGATGCGCGGTGCCATACGAGAGCGTGACCACGGCGCGCAGGGTCTTCGCCAGGTAGGCGAAGCTCGCCGGAGCGATGTCCACCTGCCGCACCGCGCGCGTCGGATTCCGTTCCAGGACTCGACCATCCGGGAGCGTGGCCTGGATCACGATTCGCGGCGCCCAGAGCGTGCCGCCGTTGCCAAACGCGGCATAGGCGTTGGCCAGCTGGAGCGGCGTGCCGAGGAAGCTGCCCTGTCCGATCGCGAGCTGGATCTGGTCGAATGGACCGTACTCCCGGTAGCCCCCCTGCTTGCTGGCGAAGAAGGCCGCGTCGGGGAGGACGCCGGGGTTGTCGGCCAGGTGGGCGATCCCGGCCGAGGCCCCGAAGCCGAACTGCCGGACCACGTCGGTCAGCTTGGTCCGGTTCGCATCCCAGACTCGGATCGAGAGCGGCATGTAGGTCGTGTTGCAGCTGAAGGCCATCGCCTCCTCGAGGGAGACGCTGTCGCCCAGGGTGTGGTCCTTGTAGTTGTGGAAGGTGAAGCCGCTGTATGTCCAGGTGCCGAGGCACGACATGCGTGTCGTGGGCGTCGCGACGCCGGTCTCGAGCGCCGCCAGCAGCGTAAACGGCTTGAAGGACGAACCGGCAGGGTAGGCGGCGAGCGCCGCCTTGTTGAGGATCGCGCCACCGCTGGGGCTGGCAAGCGGCTGCCCGGCGAGCGTGGTGCCAAGCGTCATCGCGTTCGGGTTGAACCGCGGGGCCGATGCAAGGGCCCAGATATCGCCGCTCTTCGGGTCGATCACCGCGGTGGCTGCGTCGGTGTAGGGAAGCAGCGAGGCCTCCGCAGTGGCCTGCAGGTCGGGGCGGATGGTGATGGTGATGTCGGCGCCCGGGACCATCGGGCGATCGAGGAGCGCCACCGGCTTGCCGCTCGGCGGCACGGCCGCCAGGGTCACGCCCGGCATGCCGCGCAGGAGCGCCTCCGCTCCCTGCTCGAGGCCGCTGCGGCCCATCGCCTCGCCAACCTCGTAGTCCGCGGTCGGGGGAAGCGCGGGCTGCTCCGTTGCGGTGACTGGTGCCACGTACCCGATCGTCTGGCCCGCCAGCCACTCCTGTGGATAGACCCGCATTCCGTCTTCGCGCGTCTCGGCGAAGACCTCGCCGCCGACCGCGAGGATCTTGCCGCGCTGGGCGGGGGTGTGCTCAAGCTCGAGCCGATCGTCGTCGCCGAGTCCCGGGAAGAGGAGCGAGGGTCGCCATCGGGCCTGCCAGCCGTCGACGCCCTGGGTGAGCACCAGCATGCGGCGCACCGACACGCGGCCGAATCGGTTCGTCTCGAAGTCGAGGCTGATCGGCACCTCGAAGGCCGGGACGGGGCCGGCTGCGTCTCCGTCGCCCGGGATGCTGCTCTGGATCGCAGGACCTGCCTCTCCCACGATCCGCGTCACGCCGGCCAGGTCGTCGAACCGCCGCAAGAGCCCGGTGATCCCCTCCACGGTGTATCGCTCGCGATCCGCGGGCGCGAGCAGCTCGGTCATCCGCTCATAGCGCCGGCCGCGCCACCCAGCCACGAACTTCCGGGCGACGAGGCGGGCTGCCTCGGCGCCGGGGTCCGGCTTGGGGACCGATGCACTCGGGCTCGGGCTGGCCTCGTCCGTCGGCGGGGTGCAGGCGCCGAGGAGCACCGCGACCAGCAGCAGCCTGGCGATGCGCGCCAACCCGCGCGACCGGATCATCTGGCGAGCATCACCCGGCGAAAGCCCTCCGCGGCGGCGTAGCCCGCTCGCTCGCCGAGCTCCTCCGCCCCCCGCCGCAGCCAGCGCGCTGTCTCGGCGAAGTCGCGGAACTGGCTGTCATGGTGCGCGAGGGCGGCGATCTTGCGCTCGAGCGTCTCGCCGATGTCGACCAGCTGGTTCGCCTCGTTCGTGCTCCACAGGAAGAGCTCCGCGACCTTCCACGCGGTCAGGCCGGCGGCGAGGTGCTCGGGGAAGTTGAGCGGATCGCGGGCGGTCGGGAAGACGGCATCCACCACGACCGTCCCGACGGCCCGATGGTCCGGATGGTTGATCCACTCGTTGTTCACGAAGAGGACGGTGGGGTCGTGGCTCATCACGATCTCGGGCTGAAGGGTGCGGATTGCCCGGGTGACGCGCTCGCGGAGGCGGAGGCTCGGCTCGACCTGCCCATCTGGCTCGTCGAGGAAGTCGACCGCGGCGACGCCGATCTCGGCGGCGGCGGCACGCTGCTCGCTCTCGCGCAGGCTTGCGAGCGCGGCCGGGTCGGCGTGTGGGTTGTCACTTCCCTTGTCGCCGCGGGTCATCAGGAGGTAGCTGACCGCCGCACCCTCGGTGACCCAGCGCGCGACCGTCCCCGCCGCGCCGAACTCGATGTCGTCGGGGTGCGCGGCGATGACGAGGACGCGCTCAGGGGTGGGGAGCCGGTCGTTGGGCATCGGTCTGCGGCAGCCTAGCAGCCGAGCGCGGAATCAGCGGCTGGCGGCCTCGGCGAGCGGAGTCGGGACCTCTGGCGCGATCGTCGGGACACCCAGCCAGATCAGCCGGTCGCGAGGTTCCCGCAGCGCCAGAGCGGCCCACTCCATCACCTCCGCGTCGTGGCTGAAGAGGACGATCTGGCGATCCGCGCTGAGCGCGTGAAGGACGTCGAGCATCCGCAGCTTCCGCTCCGGATCCGACTGAGCCGTCACCTCGTCGAGGAGCAGCGGCGCCGATTCGTCGGTCGTGACCAGGTGCTCCGCCATTGCCACCCGCAGGAGGAGGTAGATCTGCTCCCGCGTCCCCTCGGAGAGGAGGCGAGCATCGCGCCACTGTCCGGTGCGAGCCTCTTTGACGTCGACGGAGAGGTCACGTGGGTTCATGCCGACCTCCACGTAGGCGCCGCCCGTGATCGCCGGCAGGTGTCGCTGGACGGACGCGGTGAGGATCGGGGCGACGTCGCGGTGGACGCGCCGCTCAGCAGCCTCGAGCAGATTGAGGGTCTCGTCGATCACCGCCGCGAGGTTCTGGACGCGGCCCAGCTCGGTGCGGGCAGCTGCGACACGCTCTTCGGCCTCGGCGACGCTCGCGAGCGTCGTCGCGAGGAGGCGGAGCTCGCCGCTCAGCTCGTCGACGACTGCCTTCGATCGTGATGCGGCCTCGCGGGCAGCGGTCAGGGCCACCTCCGAGTCGACCTCGACCGGGATCACCGCATCGTCGCCAACCCGTGCCGCGAGCCGGGCAGCGACCTGCCGTCGCCGGTCCGCCTCGGCCTGGAGCTCGGTCAGGCTTCCGCCGGCGAGGAGGCCCTGGAGCTCCTGCCACTCGCGGATTCCGGTCTCGTTTGCCTTCGCCATCTCAGCCCGCGTTCGCTGCCATGCAAGGAGCCGCTCGACCGCGGCGGCGGTTCCGCCATCCCCGCCCTCGCCGATGTGCTCGGCCGCGGCTCGAACGGCGGCCTCCGCGTCGGACACGGCCGTGGCTACCCGGCGGGCAGCATCCTCCGCCGCGTTGCGCGCCTCGACGGCCCGCCGCAGGCCATCGGCCCCGGCTGCGGCACGAGCCACGTCCTCCCGCGCGGCGCATTCCAGCTCGTAGGCCGCCACCGCGGCACGCAGGTCTTCGTCCGTGGCGGCGCCACGAGCGATGAGCGCTGCCCGCAGCCGCTCATTCGCCTCCTGGACCTTGCCGCGCAGCCCCGTCGTCTCTGCTTCCCAGTCGCTCACGGCTCGGGCGTGGCGCTCCGCGGCCCCTCGCTCGTCGAGCACCGGCTGCGATGCGCTCCGGCCGCGGAGGATGACGGCCCCGATGATGCCCGCCACGCCGAGCAGGCCGATCCCTGCCACTGCCTGGCCGATCGCCACGAGAGCCAGGCCGAGGAGGCCAAGGCCAGCCGCACCGAGCAGTGGGATGCTCGACGGAGCGGATGCCGGCACACGGTCGACCTCGAGGGAAGCGGCTGCCGGTGATCGATCGAGATGCTGTCGCAGCGCTTCGTCGGCGAGGTCGAGCGTCCGCGCGGCATCGATGACGGAGCGGTCCGGTCGACGGTCACCCGCGGGGACGACCGGGATCGCGGCGAGTTGCTGCTGCAGCTCCTCCGCCGACGGGCCGTTCAGCGCCACGGGGGCGGGGCGCCTGCGCCACGAGTCGAGGGCGCCCGCCACTTCATCGGCCAGCTCGTCGCGCGTGGCGAGGGCGGCCGGAGCCTCGGGATACCGTGCCGCGAGGTCCGCGGCCCGTTGCACTCGATCCGACAGCTGGGTCGCGTCGCGCACCGCCAGAGCGGCCTCGGCAACGACCAGGTCGCGCTCCGTGGCCAGATGTTCCCGCTGCGCCGCCTCCAGCCGCGACTCGCGGTCGAGATACTCGCCGTGCAGGCGTCGCGCCCCGATCACCGCGGCGTCGGCCGCCTCCTGCTCACGCATGGCGGCCCACATCGGGCCGGTCGCGCCTACCCGCACCGCGCCGACCGACTCCTTGCGGAACGCCTTGAGCCGCTCGATCGCCTCGGCAGCGGTCGCATCCGTGCCGCGCGTGGCTGCGGCCCGCTGCATCTCGTCCTGGAGGCCGGTTGCGCTCTCGGCGACGGCCATGATCTGGGCCTGGCTCACCGCGGCGACTGCCGAGTAGGACTCGCGGTCGAGCCCCAGCCAGCGGGTCGCGTCCGGCGTCCCGTCGTTGATGATCTCGCTCGAGAGGTCGTCGCCGAGGGTCACGTCGCGGGCGCGGCAGGCCACCTTGCCCGCCAGGTCCTGGCTGATGTCCACGGTGCGGCCGTCCTGAAGGTGCAGCCGCGCCTCGACCTCCCAGTGCTCGGGCGAGTCCCAAGGGCGATGGCGGTCGATCACCGAGGCGACCTCCTTGGTGCGACCGGGGCCGCGACGGACGCCGGTCAACGCCAGGCGGGTGGCCGCGTGCCAGCTGGTCTTGCCTGCCTCATTCGGGCCGCCGATCACGTTCATCCCTGCGCCGAGGTGCAGGGTCTCGTCGTGCAGCGGGCCGAAGGCTCGCGCGATCACGCGCTCGATCCACATGGCTATGCCACCTCGAGGTCGCGGCGACCTTCGAGCGCGCGCAACCCGGTGATCAGGACCTTGCGCTGGCGATCCTCGTCGGCGATCAGCAGCGCGTCGCGCGCGAACTGTCCGCGGACCGTCATCTCTGCCTTGATCGCCTCGAGGTCGTATGCCGGCACGATCTCACCGGCGCGGACCACGAGCCCGTCGAGGTGGTCGCCGAGGGCGGAGAGCGCCCGTGGCTCGACCGCGAGGTCAGCTGGCACCTCGCCACCCAGGGTGACGCGCACCGACCCGGTCAGGCCGGCGATCGCCTGGCTGACCCGATCACGCAGGTCGTCGACGTGGAGACATCCGTCCAGCGACACCGCCACGTCGTGGACCTGGCTGACTGCGACGACGCGGCGGTCACGCGTGACCGAGCCATCCGCGCCAATGGTGGCAAGGACCGCGCCGCGACCATCGGACTCGCCGAACGCCAGCGGATCAGGGTTGCCGGGGTAGGTGTAGCGATCCCGGTCCCGGGCGACGTGGTAGTGGCCCAGGAAGGCGTGATCGATGCCGGCCGCCTCGAGCTCCGCCGCATCGAATGGGGCGTGGAGCTCCTTGTCCGGTTCCTGGAACGGAAGCGCGCTGCGCTCCGACGCATGGGCGACGGCCAGGTGCACACCGCCACGATCGGCGCGGAAGTCGGCGAAGAAGGGGCCGGTGTTGGCGGGCGCTCGGTGGGCGGCGCCCCACAGGGTGAGGCCGTCGGCCAGCTCCACTGGCGTCAGCCGCGCTTCGGTGAAGAGGTGGACGTTCGGGCTCCACTCCTCCAGCGCATACGGGCTGCGAGCTGAATACCAGTCGTGGTTGCCCGGAGCGAGATAGATCGGACGATCGGTCCGGGCGAAGCTCTCGCGCAGGAAGGCGACGGTATCCGGGGTGAAGCGCTCGTGCTCGAAGAGGTCACCGGCGCACAGGATCGCGTCGACGTGCTCCTCATCGGCGAGCTCGAGGATGCGGGTCAGGGTCTCGCGTCGGTTGCGGCGCCGCAGGCGCGCGGTCTCGGGACGCGCCCAGGCGAACGGCGCGTCGAGATGGAGGTCGGCGAAATGCAGGATCCGCATGATTCGCAAGCCTAGCCCCCCTCGCGACAGCTAGGCCGTCGCGTTCGACCACGGGCGATGGAGAGCTAGCGCGGCCGGTCCGCCGTCAGCTGGTATGCAAAGACCCCGATCCCCGCCAGCAGGACGAGGTGGATCAGGCCCGCGAAGAAGAACCCGCCGATCAGCAGCAGGAACCAGACGAGCACCAGGACGACCGGCAGCGACCGCCAGGCGAGATGGCTCCAGGCCGGGCTCACGACTCCCCTTGACGCTCGTTGATGACCTGGATCACGAGGAGCACCGCGGCCACAACCAGGAGCAGGTTCACGAGCGGTCCAACCTGTAGCAGGAGCCCGATGAACCACGCCACCAGGGTCACGGCGATCGCGGTCCAGATCATGCGGCCAGGCGCTCCAGCAGGAGGTCGACGTGCTCGATCGGCTTGACCCGCGGCAGCGTGTGCTCGACCCGCCCATCGGGGCCGATGATGAACGAGGTCCGTTCTACCCCCTTGTACGTCTTCCCGGCGAAGCTCTTCTCGACCCAGGTGCCGAAGGCGTCCGCCATGGGATGGCCGACATCGGCCAGCAGGCGGTACGGGAGGTCGAACTTCTTGCGGAACTTCACGTGGCTGGCGACGGAGTCCGGCGACACGCCGAAGACTTCCACTCCCGCGGCCATCACCCGCTCGTAGTTGTCGCGCAGCGAGCACGCCTGGGTCGTGCAGCCGGGGGTGTCGTCCTTCGGATAGAAGTAGAGGACGTAGCGCTGCCCGAGGAGGCTCTCGTTCGAAACCGTCGCACCGTCGTCGGCCTGCGTCTCGAAGGCCGGGACCGGGTCGCCTGGCTGCGGCTGGCTCATGCCGGCATCGTACCTCAGCCCATCTCCTCGATCGCGGGGAGCACCGGTGGCAATTCACGCGGGAGGAGGCGGCTCGCGAGATCGGCCGCCAGCTCACCGATGATGGCGTCGCTCGCCTCGGCGAGATCATGCCCGACGCCCGGCAGGAGGCGAGCCCCGGGCGCCTCGCCCGCATCGGCCAGGGCGGTGGCCAGGAGCGTCATCTCCTCCGCGTCGCTCCAGGTGTCCGACCCGCCGTGGACGAGCGTGACGGACCGATGCAGCATCGTGGCCAGCGCCAGCGGCGGCGTGTGGATCGCCTGCTCGATGGGAGCCAGGGCCAGAGTCGCGGATTCGCCGCCGCGCAGTGGGAGCGTCAGATGCTCCTCCCGCCGCTCAGCCCGTTCGATGAGGTCCTCGCTCCAGCGATCGATGGCCGCGACGATCGGGTGCTCGTGCTCCTCACCGTCGCGACCCCGGGTCGCTGCCGCACGGCGCAAGGTCTCCCGCCACGAGCGCGCCGAGGCGCCGATCAGGGTGAGCGCCGAGACCGCTGGATCACCGATCGTGACCGCGAGCGCGATGCCGGCCCCCTCGCCGTGCCCAACGATGCCCGTTCGGCGGAGGTCGAGCTCCGGGCGGCCGCGGATCGCGGCGAGCAGGTCGCGGGCGTCGTCGATCTTGGCGAAGAGGGTGGCCTCCCCCCAGTCGCCCTCCGACGTCCCGCAGCCACGTGGATCGGCGCGCAGGGTCGCCACTCCGACCGTGGCGAGCGCCCCGGCAAGCCGCGCCAGGAGGCCCGGCTGCGCTCCGTCGGCGCTGGGCGCGAACCAGCCGAGGTGGCCAAGCACGTCGTAGTTGCCGTCACGGTCGCGCGGCAGCCAGGAGGGGAGCAGGAGGACATTGGGGTAGCGACCGCTCCCGTCGTCCGGCTCTCCGTCTGGCAGCACGAGCGTCGCGCCGAGCATGACGTCGCCGGCACGGACCTTGAGCTCTTCGGATCGAGGCACGGCACGAGGGTACACGCGGACGGCGACTACGCCCCACCGCCGAACCAGAGCGCCGCGGCTCCGAGCGCGACCGCGGCAAGGAGCAGGCCCCAGTCGGCCGGCCGCACGGCCTGCGGTCTTGCGATCGTGCGGCTCGTCGCCGTGTCAAAGCCGCGGGCATCCATCGCGAGTGCCAGTCGCGTCGCGCGACGCACGGCACCCACCAGCAGGGCGAGGAGCTTCCCGAATGAAAGCCGCGCGGCCGCCAACGGGGAGCGCCCGCCACTCACCCCACGCGCTCGGCGGGCCATCCCGATCAGCTGCCACTCGATCGCCATGATCGGCAACGTGCGGACAGCGGCCAGCACGCCAACCGCCAGGCGCGGCGGGAGGTGCGCCTGCTGCTGGAGCGAATCGGCCAGCTCCGTCGGCTCGGTCGTCGCCAGCGCGATGACCCCCGAGAGCGCGATCCCCAGCAGCCGCAGCCCCAGCGCCGCGCCGTTCGCGAAGTCGGGTCCGTCGCCGGAGGCTGGAGCGAGCACGACATTGAGGACCCCAACGGTGAGCGCCGCGAGGAGGAGCGGCCAGGTACGCAGCAGGATGGTCCGCAGCGCGAGCCCGGTGAGCGGAACGGCAGCCACGAGCCCGGCGAGGACGATCGCGGGCGTCACCGGCCCCGAGCCGATGAAAAGGATCCCCATGAGGATCGCGGCCGCTCCCAGCTTGGCGACTGGATTCGCGCGGGCGAGAAGTGCACGGGGGTCGGGACGGAGGGGCGTGAAGCGCCTCATCGGCCCAGCTCGAGAGCGCGGTCGGCGAGCGCGGCGGCGAACGGCAGGTCGTGGGTCACGAAGCAGATCGCGCCCCCCTCCTCCCGCTGCCGCGCGAGGAGATCGAGCAGCTCGACCGCGGTGCGCCGATCCTGGCCGAAGGTCGGCTCATCCAGGATCAGGACCCGAGGCGACGCCGCCAGCGCGGTTGCCACCGAGAGGCGCCGCTTCTCGCCGCCCGAGAGGGTGAAGGGGTTGGCCTCGGCAAGTGCGCCCAGGCGGAGTCGTGTCATCAGCTCGTCGGCCCGGGAGGCCGCTTCGGCCACGGAGCTCTGGCGCTGGAGTGGCCCGAGCATGAGCTCGTCACGGACGCTGCCGGTGAGGAACTGGTGCTCGGGGTCCTGGAAGACGGAGCCGATGGACGCGGCCAATCGGTCCGCGGGTAGACGCCACAACTGCTGGCCATCACGACCACGCACCGATCCCGTCGTGGGACGCAGCAGCCCGCCGAGCATGAGGGCCAGCGTGGACTTGCCCGACCCGTTAGGCCCCACGATCGCGAGCGCCTCGGACGAACGCACCTGGAGATCCATCGGCCCAACGGCGGCCGTGTCGTCGCCGGGGAACTGGTAGGCGACCTGTTCAGCGTCGAGGATCGTCTCAGGGGTGTGCCGGGGGTTCTCGGGCGGGATCGGCAGCGGGTGGTTCGGCACCCAGATCCCTGCGGCCGCCAGCTCATCGCCGCGCTCTTGGAAGACTTCGGCCGGTGGCCCGTCGGCGATGACCCCGGCTCCTGCCTCCAGCACGATCACCCGCTCGACCAGCTCGGCTGCGTCGGCCACGCGGTGCTCGACGAGGACCATGGTGCGTTCTCCGCCCGCCAGTACGCGCTTGAGCGCGCCGCGGACCAGGCCGGCCCCGGCGGGGTCGAGGTTGGCGGTCGGCTCGTCGAGGAGCAGTAGGCTCGGCCGCAATGCGAGGGCTGCGGCGAGCGCCAGGCGCTGTTGCTCCCCTCCGGATAGGGCATCGGTTGGCCGCCCGCGCCCATAGGGAAAGCGAACCAACTCGAGGGCTTCGTCGACCCGGGGCCAGATGTCGTTGGGCGGGACGCACCGGTTCTCGAGCCCGAAGGCGACCTCATCACCTGCGTGCGCCATCACGAGGCTCGCCTCGGGATCCTGGAAGACGATCCCCGTCCGGGCTCGCGCGCGTGCGGGCGCAACGCCGTCGACGCGAAGCTCGCCCTCGGACTCCCCTCCCTCGAGGAGGCCTGCCAGGCCGAAGAGGAGGGTCGACTTGCCGGACCCGGAAGCGCCCAGCAGCATCACCCGCTCTCCAGCCTCGATGCGAAGGTCCACGCCGCGCAGCGCCCAGGCACGCCGGCCAGCGTGCCGCCAGCCCCAGCCGCGCGCCTCGATCGTCGGCGGGGAGCTCAGCGGCTCAGACCTCGGGCTGCTCGCGCGCCGCCGGGAAGGCGCTCAGCACGCCGGTCCGAACCAGGGCGCGGATCAGGAGCCAACCGCCGAGCCCGGCCACGATCGCTGCGCTGGGGATCACCAGCGCGGCATACAGGACCTGGTATCCGGCCGCCCAGTCCGGGTAGTAGATGACGAGGTCGAGGAGCACTGCCGCCGCACCTGCGGCGGCCCCCGCCAGGAGGGAGATGCCCAGTCCCCAGCGCCGATACAGGCCCATCGCGAAGACGAGCTCGGCTGCCCCTCCCTGCATCAGCCCGTAGACGATGGTGAGCAGCCCCCAGGGCGCTCCGAAGAGGGCCGAGGCGACCGCAGCCACGCCTTCCCCGAGGAGGGCGGCGCCGGGCCGGCGAATGACCAGCGGGACCAGCACTGCGGGGAGCAGCCAGACGCCGTACATGAAGCCCTGCAGTGGAGGAACGCCCGCGAACGCGGGCGTGACCGCCGCCCACAGCAGGTTCCAGACCTGGAAGACCGCCCCGAAGGCGACCGCCAGGGCAGCCCCCAGGACGATGTCCACCGTCCGCCATCGCTCGGTCATGGGGTTGGCTCCTTTCGCGTTTCGATGATCAGCAACATCCCGCGCTTCAGCGAGACCGATGCGGGTGGCTCAACGACCTCGTTCGACAGGCCACGCGTGCGGCCGCCGGCCAGGGTCTCGTCGTCCAGGGCGTAGCGCAGTCCCTCGGTCCGGACTCCCTCGGCATCTCCGCCGAGCGGCAGGAGCGTGACCAGGTCGCCGCCGAGTCCGGTGAGCGCGAGCCGGCCGGCGGCGTTGAGGCATCGGACCGTGGTGCCGGCGCGCTTGATCCGCAGGTCGATTCCGCGCCATCGCGGGTCGGCGAGCTGGAGGAGATTCGCCAGCTCATGGTCGAGCCGCTCCCCGCGCAGGCCCCCGAGGATCACGATCTGCGTCGCACCTGCCGCGGCGGCCCGGGCAACCGCCAGCTCGGCGTCGGAGGCGTCCTTCTCGGAAGGATGGGCTTCGACGGCCGCGCCCTGGTCCGACAGGCGCTGTAGCAGCTCGGGGTCGACGGAATCCATGTCGCCGATGACGAGGTCCGGCACGGCGCCGCAGCTCGCGATCCACGCTGCCCCGGAATCCGCCGCGACGACCATCTCGGCGTCAGCGAGCAGGGCAGCATCTTCCGGAGCGGCATCGCCGCCGGCCACCACGATTGCTTTCACTCCGACTCCCTTCGCTGGCATGACCCAGATCAGGTTCGAGGGTCTGCGGCCTTCCGCACTCTCAGCGCTTGCGCGCTCCCCTGTCGCTCTTGGGGTTGTCCCGTCG
>DATJIJ010000101.1:0-11002 GCA_035493355.1 Candidatus Methylomirabilota bacterium | reverse complement strand
CGACGGGACCGAGACGGTGGTTCAGAGTCAATCGGACGGCACCGTCTTCGTGGATGCCACGCGAACGACCGATGGGTTCAAGTCGACGGCGAGCATGTCCGCGCTGCTCGCGGCCTGGGGCAAGGGGACCATGGTGATGCGCATCTACCGCGGCGGAGTCCTCATCGCCGATGGGACCTTTACCTTCTCGTAGGGTCGCCGCTTAGGCAGGTGCCCCGTCGCGCCCGGCGATCTCGCCCCACGCATCGGCGTACATGCGTGCCCGGATCGGCAGGTAGCCAGGGTAGGCCGCGCGCGCCGCCGTGACGACGCTCGACTCCATGGTCACGATCCCAATCTGGTCGGTCGTTTCGACCAGCACCGTGCCGCTCGGATCGACGGCAATGGAAGGCCCGCCGATCAGGACTCCGGCCTCCGGGTCCGGCCGGTTGACGGAGAGGACGTAGCTGCAGCTGGTCAGCGCATTCGCGCGGAAGACGATCTTCCAGCGCTGGTACGTTTTCTCCTCGGTCGCTCGCGGGATGAGGATCGCCTGCACGCCCTGCGCGCCAAGCAGGTGCGACCCCTCGGGGCGGTTCGTGTCGCTGCAGACCTGAACGCCGATCGGCAGTCCGAAGGCGTCGATTCGTGCCGGCGCCGCAGTCCCCGGCTCGTAGTGGCTCGTCTCCCAGAAGCCGGGCTCCTCGGGGAGGTGCAGCTTCTCGTAGGTGGCGGCCAGCATGCCGGACCGATCGAAGACAAGCACGCGGCTGGTCCTTCGCCCCGTCGCGGCGTCGCGATGAATGATCCCTCCCACGAGGCCGATCCCCGCCTCCCGCGCGGCCTCGGCCTGCGCCGTGGCACGCGGCCCGTCCATCGGCTCCGCGTCCGCGTCAACCGCGTCCTTGGTCGCGGGGCGCCAGGGGTTCAGGGGGAGCTCCGGCAGGACGGCGAGGTCCGCGCCGCGCTGGACGCACTGGTCGAGCCGCTCCGCGAGGCGGCCGAGGCCGTCCGGCGCCCAGAAGACCTCCGAGACGAGGGCAACCGTGAGGCGTCCGTCCTCGCGAGCGGGTGTCATGAGGTCCCCATCAATGCGCGCCCACAAGCCACACTGGTACATCCGCGCATTTGGCTTCGCTCCCGTGCGATTTCACAAGGGGCACTGGTGCCACGACGCGTCGTGGGCCCGATTTCGGGCCTGGCATGGCCCATATGCGTCGATGTACAAGTGGGACTGGTAACGAGCGCTCGGACCACGTTATCCATCCTCCCCCAGGAACTCGCGGACCAGGTTCTGGAAGTGGTACACGCCGTTCTCGCGCTTGGCCGAGAACCGGCCAGCGTCGTAGGAGCGCGATCGCAGGCCGCGCTGGACCTGCTCGCAGATGACGATGTCCTCCTGCTGGATCTCGTCGCTGAACGCGATCGTCTGCTGCATCGACTCCCAGCCCGGGCCGGTGCCCGGCTCGGCGAAGAACCACTCGAAGATCGTCAGCGTGCGGTCCACGCCCACCGGCAGGATCACGTTCGACGACATGTTGTCCTGATAGATGTTGAACATCGTGTTGGGGAAGAGCCAGTAGTAGAGGGCCGAGTCCTCGGCGCCCGGCTGCCGCAGGTAGCGACGGTCAACGCCGATCTCCTCCCCGGGCTTCAGCTCGCGAATCGGGGCGTGCTGCTTCGAGTAGTAGCGGAACTCCTCCACCCGGTAGGCGTCGTAGTCGAGCTCCTTGAAGAGCTGCGGGTGGGCAATCGGCAGGTGGTAGCCCTCGAGGTAGTTGTCGACGTAGACCTTCCAGTTGCACTCGATCAGGTACTCGCGTCGTTCCACGAGCCGCATCCTGTCCACGTCATATCCGGCCGCGGCCACCTCGGACGGGATCGCCCCCATCACCTCGGCAAGCGGCGGGGCGGTGTCGGAGAGGCAGACGAAGACGAACGGACCCCATCGGTCGACGCGCACCGGCATCAGGCCGAAGTCCTCCTTGCGGAAGTCCTCGGTCTCCTCCATCTCCGGGCAAGCACGCAGGGTGCCGTCGAGGCCATAGGTCCAGCCGTGATACCGACACTGGAGGCTCTTGCGGTTCCCGCGAGCGAGGGCCACCTGACCTGCCCGATGGCGGCACACGTTGTAGAACCCGCGCAGCTGCCCGTCGAGGCCGTGGGTGATCACGATCGGCTCGTCGAGGACCGTCACCGGCACGAAGTCGCCGACTCGCTCGAGCTCCTCGGCCCGCCCGACGAGCTGCCAGCTGAAGCCGAAGACGCGCTCCTTCTCGCGCTCAAGCACGGAGGCATCGGTGTAGTAGCTCGACGCAAGGGTCGATGCTCGTGCGAGGGGTATCGACTGGGTGGTCACCGCCTCGATCCTACCAGCGCCTGAACCGCCCGAGAACGCTCGACTTCCGCATCGGCACCGGCTAGGCTACGGCGAAATCCAAGCGCCGCAATCCCCACCGGAGGAGTCACATGCCAGTCTTCGCACGAAAGGCCGCCATCGGCCTCGTCGCGGCGCTGCTCTTGCTCGCCGCCTGCCAGAACGCCAGCAACAGCCCCAGCGCGTCGTCCGGAGGCGACACCTCCTCCGGACCGAGCCCATCCGAAGCAGCGGTCAGTTCGCCGGTCGCCACGGTGCCGACCGACCAGCTTGCGTTCGAGGGGATCCTGACCACCTGCATCGACATCCCCTACCCGCCGCAGGAGTTCTTCGACGAGCAGGGCAATCCGACCGGCGCCGATCCGGACATCGCCAACGAGATCGCCAAGCGTCTCGGCCTCGAATCGAGGATCGAAAACTCGGTCTTTAGCACGATCATTGAGGCCGTCACCGGCGGCAAATGCGACATCATCATCTCCGCCCAGAACATCACCGCCGATCGGCTGGGTCAGGTCAACATGATTCCCTACTTCCAGGCAGGACAGGCCTTCGTGGTCGCGAAGGGGAATCCGGCCGGAATCCACGCCGAGCTCGATCTGTGCGGCAAGAAGGCTGCCGCGGAGACCGGCACGACCGAGGTCGACTACGTGAACGGCACCGGCGACTACGAGGGGGCCGGGCTCAACAAGAAGTGCGCCGACGCCGGCAAGGCCGCCGTCGACATGCAGCAGTTCGAGAAGGACACCGACGCGCTCCTGGCCCTGTCGAGCGGCACCGTTGACGCCTACTTCGCCGACTCCCCCGTCGCCGGCTACTACACGGTCCAGCAGCCCGACCAGTTCGAACTGTCGGGCGTGACCGTCGAGGTCGCCCAGGAAGGCATCAGCGTCCCGAAGGACAAGGCCGAGCTTGCGGCGGCCGTGGTCGCGGCGCTTACCTCGATGGAGGCCGACGGGACGTACCTCGAGATCTTGACCAAGTACGGACTGGAAGACGGCGCCGTGGCTGCCAGCGAGATGAAGGTCGTCACCGGGAGTTGACGAGAAAGGCATGACCCGAGCCCGCAGCGGGCCTCAGCGGGAACGAACCCGGTCAGCCACCAGGCTGATCGGGTTCGTCGTCCTTGCGCTGCTTCTGGCAGCGTGTGGCCGCTCGAGCTACCAGTACAACTGGAACATCGTCGTCGACTCGGTCATCCGGCCGGACCATCTGATCCTCTCCGGCGTCTGGCTGACCCTCTCGATTTCGGTCGTCAGTCAGCTGATCGGGGTCATCCTTGGCATCTTTGGCGCCGTGGGCCGGATCTCACGGCTTGCCCCGATTCGGTGGTTGGCGGCCTTCTATGTCTGGTTCTTCCGCGGGACGCCGTTGCTCGTGCAGATCAGCTTTCTCTATTTCGGTCTCGGCGTCACTGGCGTCTACAACTTCCCTGACCTTGTACTCCTCGGAATCACGATTCCCGGCAAGGTTCAGGCAGGGATCATCGCCCTCGGCGTGAACGAGGGCGCCTACATGACCGAGATCGTGCGCGCCGGGATCCTGGCCATTGATCCGGGGCAGATGGAAGCGGCCAAGTCGTTGGGGATGACCTACCGCAGGGCGATGCGGCGCATCGTCCTCCCGCAGGCGGCCCGTGTGATCGTTCCGCCACTTGGCAATGAGTTCAACAACATGCTGAAGACGACCTCGTTGCTCGTGATCATCAGCGTCCCCGAGCTGTACGTGACCTTCTCGCGCAAGAACGCCAGCGGCCCGACGGTCTTCCATCCGTTCGAGCTCTTCATCGCCGCCGCGATCTGGTACCTCCTGCTCACGACCTTGTGGAGCCTCGTCCAGACTCGAATCGAGCGTCGCCTCGCCCGCGGCAGCGGAACCGGGGTCGATGACACCGTGCGCTGGCGCGACCGGCTCCTCGGTATGCGGAATGCATCACCTCGATCTGGTCGTGCCCGATGACCCTCCACACCCCGCACGACCTGCTCGACGCTGTTGGCGAGCTGCCCCAGTCGCCCGATGGACTGGTCGTCGAGGCGACCGGCGTCCAGAAATACTTTGGACGCCTCCACGTGCTGAAGGGCGTGGATCTCACCGTTCGCAAGCGGGAGGTGGTCGTCCTCATCGGTCCGTCCGGCTCCGGCAAGACGACATTCCTGCGCTGCATCAATCACTTGGAACGGATCCAGGAGGGGCGCATCAGCGTCAATGGACACCTGATCGGTTACCGGGAAGAGAACGGGAAGCTGGTCGAGGACAAGGAGCGCAACATCGCCGCCCAGCGGTCACAGATCGGGATGGTCTTCCAGCGCTTCAACCTCTTCCCGCACCTCACCGCGCTCGAGAACATCATGGAGGCCCCTGTGCAGGTGCGCGGCACCCCAGAAGAGGAGGCCCGAGAGATGGGGCTGAAGCTCCTCGAGCGCGTGGGGCTCGAGGCGAAGGTCGACACCTACCCGGGCCAACTCTCCGGGGGACAGCAGCAGCGCGTCGCGATCGCGCGGGCGCTCGCGATGAAGCCGGCGCTGATCCTCTTCGACGAGCCGACCAGCGCGCTCGACCCGGAGATGATCGGCGAAGTCCTGGACGTGATGAAGGAGCTGGCGGTCGAGGGGATGACGATGATCGTGGTGAGCCACGAGATGGGCTTCGCACGGGAGGTCGGCGATCGGGTGGTCATGATGGACGAGGGGATCATCATCGAGGAGGGATCCCCCGCCTCACTCTTCGAGTCGCCGCGCGAGGAGCGCACCAAGGCGTTCCTCTCCAAGATCCTCTAGGGACCAGTAGCGCTAGCGCTTCACCCCGTAGACCTGGGCACGGGGCAGCCGGGCCGCCTCGTCCTGGGCTCGCACCCGGCCCTTCGCCGGCTGGAAGGCGACCGGCACGTCCTTGGGCTTGCCGCCCTCGCGAGCGATCAGCCAGCGCAGCCCGACCGCGGTCAGCTCCGCACCTCCAGCGCGCCCGGGCTCGATGAACGGCGCCACGACCATCCGGCGGAGATGAAGCCGCTCCACGGCGAGCTGCATCGCGATCGCGTCAACGCCAAGGTCGGCGGCCAGCGGAGCAAGGTCCACGGCCCGGTTGGGGGTGGCGCGCAGGAACCGAAGGATGGCCGCATCGAGCTCCTCGCCTGATGGCGGACCCGCCTTGCGGGGCGCGCGCGGCTTCTTGGCGGTGGTCACGGTCGGCAGGATAGCAGCGCCTGGCTCAGCTCAGGAGGAGCCAGGCAAACGCATCCACGTCGACGCGCGGGTGGCCCGTCGTTCCGTTCACGACGACCTTGAGCGTGTGCGCGCCATTCGCGCCCCATTGGGCGGAGTAGACGATCTGCCGCGGCTGGTAGCTGGTCGAGTACAGGCTGACCGTCCTCTTGAAGACGCCGTCGACATAGACGTTCGCCGACCCACGGTCCGGCCCCAGGTACGACGCCCAGGCTACGCTCGACCCGGTGAAGCTGAACGTCGCCGTCGCGCCAGCGGCGGTCGCGTACTTCAGGCTCCCGCCCGACACCGACGTGCTTGACTCGCTGGTCCAGGTCCCCGAATAGGTCACCGAACTGCCCGTCTGCTCGGTCAGGAAGGGCTGGACCGTGCTCCCGTAGATCCACGCGCTTGCATTGCCCGCCCCGTCGAACGCGACGACCCGGAAGCGGTAGGTGGACCCGTATCCGAGCCAGGGGGTGATCGCCGTCGTGGTCGGGGTGGCCAGGGTGACCTCGCCCCAGGTGCCGCCGTTCCACTGGCGCTGGAGAACGTAGGAGGCGATGCCGCTGGAGTCCGTGGCTGCCCAGTACACCCGGGTGGGGACGGACGTGCTCGGCAGCGGCGTCACGTACACGTACGTGTACTTCGGCGGCGCCACGTTCGGCGCGATCCCGTCCGTGACGACCAGCGTGACCGGCGTCGTGCGCACGAGGCCGCTGCCGCCCACCTGCGTGCCTGTGACGACGAGCGGGTACGACCCAACCGGGGTGACCGTGCCGCTCTTGGAGGTGGTTATGGTGAGCGTCGAGGAGGTTCCGGTGGTCGGATCTGGGCTGAAGGTCCCGACGGCGCCGGGGGGCAGGCCCGTCACGCTCAAGTCGATCGATGACGAGAGGTTCGCCCGCGAGATCGTCACGGCGTAGTTCGTCCCTACTCCCTGCTTGACCGATCGACTGGCGGGCGAAGCCGCCAGCGAGAAGTTGGGAGCTGGCGTCGGGGCGGGTGTGGCTGTCGGGGTCGCGGTGGGAGCAGCGGTCGGCGTTGGAGTGGGGCTCGGCGATGGCGTCGGCGTGGGACCCGGCGAACCGGTGCAGGACGGATATTTGAAGGCGCCGATGCGGGTCTTCCAGTTGCCGCCGTTCGTGTCGTAGTACTCGTTCGTGTACCAGAAGGTGCAGTCGTCCACCGGGTCGATGCTCATCGCACTGTAGTCGCCCCAGCGCTGGCATGGCGCACCTCCACAGGTGTTCGTCTGCGCACCGGTGCCGGCCCACATCGTCGCCTCGCCCTGCCCCAGCGTGTTCGCCGCATCCGTGACCAGCCGGCCGGCGTACCGAATGGACGGGTACAAGGATGAGCTCGAGACCGAATAGCCGATGGCCATGTCGCCGCTCCCGTCGACCGCCAGGCTGGGCATGAAGCGGTGGCTCGAGTCGGGGTTGAAGGTGCCCTGCTGCAGCGGGCCGGATGTGGTGACATTGCCACCGGTCACGTTCAGCTGGTACCAGCGCACGCTCGCGATGCCACTCCCGTTGCCGACCGTGTGCGCCAGCCACAGCGACTCGGCGCTGCCGAGCCGGCGGTATTGGTTCTGCATCATGACCCGGTACGTCAGCGTGTCCAGGTTGTTGCCCGGCGATGGCTCTGGCACCGTGCCGGGCCCGACCGAGAAGGTGCCGATCGCGACATCGCTCGGGCCGCTGAAGGTCGAATTTGTGGGAGTCGTCCAGTCGACGTGGAACTTCCAGATGCGTGCCGCGTACGTGCCCCAGATCGATGCGAAGAGGTTGGGGCGACCCGCCGGAGGTACATCGCCGCGCAGATTGCTCGGCAACAGCGCGAAGACGCTGATCCCCTGGATCTTGGATGGCACGTCGAATGACACGGAATGCAGCGTCTGCCCTGCCTCCAGCTCGCTGCGATTGAACGCCCAGACGCGAACATTCTGGAACGCCTGGCTGCCCGTAGTGGCGAAGACGTTGGCCGACATGTAGATCGCATCGGGCCAGACGCCGAGCTTCGGGTAGTCCGGGATGTGGCCGCCGGCATCGGTCTGGACCGCGTAGAAGTACCAGCCGCCACTGACCGGATCTCCCGTCATGGAAACGGCGAAGCACTGGTACATGGCGCCGGAGGCGAAGTTCGACCAGGCGAAGTCGCTGATGATCCAGTGATCGGACTGGGCGTCGTAGAGCACTACGGGGTCGCCCTGGTTGCTGCTGTCACACGGGGTGCCGGTGGCGGCGCTCGAGAAGAGGGAGTTGAAGGAGAACGCCGCCAGGACCGCTCCGTTCGACTTGCTGAAGATCCCGACCGAGGTGTTGACCGTCTGGACGTAGTGCGACGGTCCCACATCGCCATTCGTGTCTGGCGGCCAGCCATCACCCCACGTGTCGTGGTTGAGGCCCGCGAACGTGGTGGAAGGACTCGGCGCGTTCACGAGCGGGGCGGACGACTGGACGGATGCGTCGGGCCCCGTCGCCGTCTCGAGGGAGGCGTCCGGTGCGTCGAGCTCGAGCCGTTGCGTGGCGGGGATTACCCTCGGCCGCGGCAAGCTGCGGACATCGCCGCGGAAGATGGTGGGCCTGACCGCCGGCAGCACCACCGGCGCTGGCCCGGCGTAAGGCTGCGGCCCGGGGAGCGGTTGCCCCGCCACCTGCTGGGCCACCAGCGCCAGCAGGAGCGCGGACACGGCCAGCCAGAGCGCACGGGGCCTCGGCGTTGTTCTCATGTGAGGTGGAGCCTATCGCACCTCGGTGGGATGGACCAGACAGCCACTCTGGCTGGGCTGGGGATGACCTACGGCTCGACCGCGACGGCCAGCAGGCTCACCGCCAGCGGCATGCCGGCGGCTCGCGCGAGCAGGTCCCCCAGCTCCTCGTCCCATTCGGCGTGGAGCGGGAGGCGCACTTGGCGCGTGGCGCCGGCGACCGGGATGTTGATGACCACCGGCAGGGAGCCGGGGCGACCCCTGATGGCGGCTGTGAGCGACTCGATCGCGGGCAGCAGCCGCTCGAGGTCCACCTCGCTGGCAAAGCCGATGGAGATCGTGCCGGCTCCGCGCGGCGGCACCTCGCCCTCCGAGGCGGCGGCGCGGACCGGAACGGCATCGCTGGGGGCTGGCGACTCGTCGGCGGGCTCGACCGGGCCGACCGGGATCGGGACGGCCGATGCTGCAACCGGCAGGGCGACTGCAGGCTCGGCAAGTGCCACGCCGCGCGGCAGCGCGACCGGTTGGCCCAGGGGAGGGGCGGAGGCGTGCCCGTTGCCGTTGCCGCCGCCACTGCCCGACCACTGGCCGGGTCGGCCCCGGGCCCGCGAGAGTCGCTCGCGTTCTGCGGCGTAGGCGAGCGGCCCCATCCGGACCGCGTCGTCCCACGCGTGGACCGTCTCGCACAGCAGCTGCGCGGCGTCGTCGCGGCGGTCCACGCGGCCGGTGATGAGCACCACGGCGTCATCGGCCCAGGCGTTGGCGGTATCGGCGAAGACCTTCGGGAAGACGACGACCTCGACGCTCCCCTGGAGGTCCTCGAGGGTCGCCACCAGCATCGTCGAGCCGGCACGGGTGATGACCCGGCGGGTGGACTGGATGATGCCGCCCAGGGTGACCTTGGCCTGGTCGCTCTCCTCGGCCAGGTCGCCGGTATAGGCGGTGACGTAGTCGGGCAGCTGGTCGGCGATGTCGCCCAGCGGATGCTCGGAGAGGTAGAGGCCCAGCAGCTCCTTCTCCCATCGCAGCCGCTCCTTGCGCGGCACCTCGTCCTCCTCCACGACCGCCTGGTCGAGGGAGGGACCGTCGCTGGGTGCGGCGAAGAGGTCGAAAAGGGTCCCCTGCCCCGCCGCAACGTCGCGCTGGTGGCGCGAACCGGACTCGAGCGCACCATCAAGCCGTGCCAGCAGCGATCCCAGCGTTCCGAGCGAGGTCATCGCCCCGGCCTTGACGAGCGACTCGAAGACGCGCTTGTTGACGTTGCGCAGGTCGACCCGGCGTGCCAGATCATCGAGCGAGGCGAACGGCCCGGCCACGTCCGAGGCCTCTCCCCGACCCTCGCGCGCGGCGACGATCGACTCGATCGCGCCCTCGCCTACGTTCTTGATGGCGGCCAGGCCGAAGCGGATTGCTTCCGGCGTGCCGGCGGCATCGGCCTCGACCGTGAACAGCGCCTGGGAGGCCTGCACATCGGGCGGACGAACCTCGATCCCCAGCCGCCGGCACTCGGCCACGACGGCGGCCACCTTCTCGGCGCGCTCGCGAAAGCCGTTGAGGACCGCGGTCATGAACTCGACCGGGTAGTTGGCCTTGAGGTACGCCGTTTGGTACGCGATCAGCCCGTAGCACGTGGCATGCGCCTTGTTGAACCCGTATCGGGCGAACGGCTCGAAGGCGGCGAACACCTGGTCGACGACCGATCCGGGAATCCCCTTCTTCTTCGCGCCGGCCTTGAACTTGGCCTCGTGCTCGCGAAGGACCGATTCCTTCTTCTTGCGGATCGCGTAGCAGAGGTTGTCCGCCTCCGGGCCGGTGTAGTCGGCCATGGCGATGGCGGCCGTCATGATGTCTTCCTGGTAGACGAAGATCCCGTACGTGTCGTGGAGCGCCGGCTCGAGCGACGGGTGCAGGTAGGTGACCGCCTCCTGCCCGTGCTTGCGGCGGATGTAGGCGGGGATGTTGGCCATCGGGCCGGGGCGGAAGAGCGCGACCATCGCCGCGAGGTCGCGGACCTCGGTCGGCTTCAGCTCCTTGACGTAGCGACGCATCCCCGAGCCCTCGAGCTGGAAGATGCCGGTCGTCTCCCCCGTCGAGAGGAGCTCGAATGTCTTCGTGTCGTCGAGCGGCAGCTTGTCCACGTCGATCTTCACGCCCCGGTGGACCCGGATCAGGTCGACGGCATCGGCCAGGATCGTGAGGTTGATGAGGCCCAGGAAGTCGAACTTCAGGAGGCCCAGCGCCTCGCAGGCGTGCATCTCGAACTGGGTCATGGTGGTGCGGCCGTCCGTCGCGCGCTGGAGCGGCATGATCTCGGTCAGCGGCTCTCGGCTGATCACGATTCCGGCGGCGTGCGTGGAGGCATGGCGCGCCACGCCCTCCAGCTGCTTGGCGACGCCGATGAGCTTCTCGACCCGCTCGTCGCCTGCGATCAGCTCGCGCAGCTGCGGCGAGGTGTCGACGGCGCGCTCGAGGCTGATGTTCAGCTCGTTGGGGACCGACTTGGCGACCCGGTCCGCCTCCGCGTAGGTCAGCCCCATCGTCCGCCCCACGTCCCGGATGGCAGCCTTCGCGCCCAGCGTCCCAAAGGTGATGATCTGCGCCACCCGGTCATCGCCGTACTTGCGTGTGACGTACTCGATCACCTCGTCCCGGCGCGAATCGGCGAAGTCGATATCGATATCCGGCATCGTCACCCGGTCGGGGTTCAGGAAGCGCTCGAACGGAAGCCGATAGGCG
>DATJIJ010000100.1:0-2643 GCA_035493355.1 Candidatus Methylomirabilota bacterium | reverse complement strand
CGAGTTCGCCAGCCACGCTGCCGCCAATGCGGTGGAGCTGGCGTGCTTCGAGAGCGGCCTGCTCGTGCTGGAATGCGGCGAGGCGACAATCCGGCTCTGTCCGCCGCTGATCGTGGACGAGGAGGCGGTGGACACGGCGGTCCGCCTCTTTGCGGAGGCGATCGACGCGGCCGCTACGCCGGTCAAGGGGATCAACGAGACCGGCGGCTAGCCCCTCGCCATGCCGTCCAAGGTCGTCTCCCTGCGCGAGGCGGTCTCCGCCCACGTCCACGATGGCGACACGCTCGCGATCGAGGGCTTCACCCACCTGATCAGCTTCGCCGCCGGCCACGAGGTGATCCGCCAGGGCCGGCGTGGCCTGACCCTGGCGCGACTGACGCCGGACCTCGTCTACGACCAGCTCGTCGCGGCGGGGTGCGCCTCGAAGCTGGTCTTCTCATGGCTGGGGAACCCTGGGGTCGGATCGCTCCACGCCATCCGCCGCTCGATCGAGGCGGGTGACCTCGAGCTGGAGGAGTACAGCCACCACGGCATGGTCGCCCGCTACGCAGCCGGGGCCAGCCGGCTGCCGTTCTTCCCGCTGCGCTCGTACGACGGCAGCGACCTCGAGGCGGCCAACCCTCGCATTCGCCGCGTGGCTTCCCCCTACGACGGGGAGGAGATCGCAGTCGTCCCGCCGCTCAACCCGGACGTGACGATCATCCACGCCCAACGCGCCGATGCCGATGGCAACGTGCAGGCCTGGGGGATCGTGGGCGTCCAGCGCGAGGCGGCGCTCGCTGCCCGGCGCGTGATCGCCGTGGTCGAGGAGCTGGTCGATGCATCGGTCATTCGCAGCGACCCCGACCGCACCCTGCTCCCCGGGACGGTGGTCGACGCGGTGTGCGTCGAGCCATTCGGCGCCCACCCGTCCTTCGCGCAGGGCCACTACGACCGCGACAACGCCTTCTATCGCGACTGGGATCCGATCGGCCGCGACCCGGCTCGACTCGCCGCCTGGCTCGACGAGTGGGTGCTCGGCCTTGACGGTCGGGCGGCCTATGTCGACCGGATGGGGGCCGAGGCGCTCGACGCGTTGCGTCCCGAGCCGCGCCCATCGGGAAGCGTCGACTACGGGAGCTACCGGTGATGACGGCCTCGCCCGACGAGCTGATGATCGCCGCCGCGGCCACGGAGCTGGCCGGGGTGCGCACCGTGTTCGTGGGGATCGGCCTGCCGAACGCCGCCGCCAACCTCGCGCGCCGATCCGTGGCGCCCGACCTCGAGCTGATCTACGAGTCGGGGGTGGTCGGGGCACGGCCGACCCGGCTGCCCGACAGCATCGGTGACCCGGCCCTGGTGTCGGGCGCGGCCGCCACGATGAGCATGCGCGACCTGTTCGGTGGCTTCCTGCAGGGCGGTCGGATCGAGGTGGGGATGTTGGGCGCCGCCCAGATCGATCGCTGGGGCAACCTGAACACCACCGTCATCGGACCGTACGAACATCCTGACGTCCGTTTGCCGGGCTCCGGCGGCGCCTGCGAGATCGCGCTCAACGCCCAGCGCGTGGTGGTGGTCATGAGCCAGTCGACGCGCTCGTTCGTTGAACGGGTCGACTTCGTCACCTCCCCCGGCCATCGTCGGCCGGACGGGAGCGGCGGACGCCCGAGCTGGGCGGGCGCTGGGCCGACAGCGGTGGTCACGCAGCTTGGGGTCTATCACTTCGGGCCCGACGGCGAGATGGAGCTCGCCGGGCTCCATGCCGGCGTGGACGAGGAGACCGTGGATGCGGGAACCGGGTGGCGTATGCGCCGTGCGACTGCGGTCCTTCAGCTGGACGGGCCGTCCGACGCGGCGCTCGCCGTGATCCGCGCCCTGGTCGCCTAGTTCAGCAGGTCCGAGAGGCTCGTCAGCAGGAACCCGCGGTCCCGGAGGCCGGGGATCATGATCGTGAGCGCGTCGAGCGTCTCGTAGCCGCCCAGGTGCATCAGCACGATCGATCCGTCCTTCGCGTTGCTGATCACCTTGGAGGCGATCTGCTGGGCAGTCGGGCCACCATCGGCAATCGGCTTCCAGTCGATCGTGTCGATGTCCCACATGAAGGTCTTCGTGTATCCGACCGATGCCGCGGCGTCGCGCACGGCCTGGTTCACGGCGCCGTAGGGCGGCCGCCAGTACGGGACCGGCTGCTGGCCGGAGAACTGCGTGAGGATCGCGGCCGAGTCGGTGAGCTCCTGGCGGATGAAGTCGGCTGTCGGGGCCACGCCGGCGCAGGGCGCCGTGGTCGGCGAGCCGCCCCCGCCGCTCACCAGGTTGCAGTGGTGCATCGTGTGGTTGCCGATCTCGAATAGCTCCGGGTGCGCCTTGATGACCGCCATGACCTGCTGCCCCTGAGGGGTCTGCGTCATCGCCCCGGTCGGGAAGATGGTGACGCACACGCCCTTGGCGATGAGCAGGTTGAGGATGTCGATGCCCGGGTCCAGGCGCCCGCCCATGTCCAGGGTGAGGGCCACGCCATGCCCCGCATTCGGGATGGTCTGGAAGGTTTGCTGGGATCCTGCCGCGACCCGGTTCCCCGCCCGGCAGCCGGTTGCCACCGCAGTCGGCTCGGCGGTCGGCAAAGCCGTGGGAAGCGGCGTGGCGCCGGGGTCAGCAGCCACGATG
>DATJIJ010000099.1:0-4963 GCA_035493355.1 Candidatus Methylomirabilota bacterium | reverse complement strand
GCGCAGCAACGAGGCGCCGAAGCTGCGCGAGCGGGGCGGACGGATCGGCTCCGTCGAATGCGACCGCTGGCGTGCCTCGTAGAGCATCTCATCCTGCTTCAGATTGGCGAGCAGGCCGAGATAGGTTGCTCCTCGGCTCATTGAAAACCTCCTGGATTGGCTCAGGACCGGATGCGGGCTCGAGCTGTACTGCTAGACGTGATGTGAGGACGTGTCATCGATCGACGGCCGACTGTCACTTCCCCACAGGATCGCGGCGAGGTCAAAAACGACCACCACGGCGATAACGATCACCAGACCAACCATCGTTCCGAACCTCCTCCTTGGATCCCAAGTAACTGATTAATGACTAATGAGTGGTTACACACGAACTCTACCCGTGCTGAGGTAACTTGTCAAGGGCTGTACAATGGTTACATGACACTCGATCGTACTACTCTCCCCGAGCCCGACCAGGCCGAGGAGCTGTTCATATCCTTCGGAAACACGCTCGAATACGAGCGGGGCGAGCCGACTGACGCGGTGCCCGACATCTCATCGTTGCTTGCCTGGCTGCGCGAGCGACGGCTGATCAGCGGTCGCGGCCTGGCGGCGGAGGCGGCGCGCCTGCGGCGCGACCCCGACGAAACGGCGCGACGCCTCGAACGGTTCCAGCATCTGCGGAAGGTTCTGCACAGCGTGGCGGCCGAGATCACCGAGAACGACCACCCCACCAGCGAGCAGCTGCGCGACCTCAACCACATCCTTCGCCACGGGCTGCACTACCACCAGATCGAGCGGGACCCGGATGGGACGCGCTACACCTTCGCCCAGGTCGGTGATCGGCTCGACCAGGCGCGAGCCACGATCGCCAGCTCGTTCGCCCAGTTCCTGGCCGACGACAACCCGTCACGGCTACGGGTCTGCGCCAATGCCGGATGCCGGTACCTCTTCATCGATCGCTCCCCCACCGGCAGGCGCCGCTGGTGCGACATGCGCACCTGTGGCAACCAGGCCAAGGTCGCGCGCCATCGGGCACGGGCCAAGGACCAGCTGCATGAGACCCCGCTCCAGGCCTCCTGAGGGGTTCCGCGGGCACCGAGCCCGGGCTAGAATCAGGCGAACCCGACGGCTGCTCTCGCGGTCGCCGCGGCGTGGAGAACGCAGCGAGGCGAAGCACGATCCAAGGTGGATGCCGGTTCCGATAGCCGAATCTGCGCGCGCCCGAGGCCGATGGCCGGGGCGAGGATGACCGCCTAGCGTCCCCTCGACCACCTGCGCGCGTCAAACCAACCCGACGCTCGAGCGAGGTGGTCGTCTCATGCTCTTCCTCAGCCGCCTGGTCGGCCGACCGGTCCGCGACCGGGACGGCGATTCGTTTGGCAAGGTCCGCGACCTGATCGTGGCGCTCGGCGAGCAGTACCCGCCGGTCACCGGTCTCGTCGTTCGGGTTGCCGGCGGCCGCGACATCTTCCTGCCATGGACCGATGTCGAGGAGATCGACGCCGACGGCGCTCGCCTGCGGACCACCCTGATCGACATGGCCACCTTCCGCCAGCGGCCCAACGAGATTCGCCTCTGGCTGGACCTGCTCGACAAGCAGATCGTCGACGTCGAGGACCGCAAGATCGTCCGCGTAAACGACATTCAGCTCGCACCGGTCGAGGGGCGGCTGCGGCTGGTGGCGGTCGACGTGGGGCTGGCCGGGATCCTGCGCCGCCTCGGCCTCTCCGGCCCTGGTGAGCGACTTGCCCGCGCGCTGCACCTCGAGGCGGAGAACTACATCGAGTGGGAGGACGTCGATCCGGTCGAGTCCAGCGTCTCGAGCCTCAAGCTGCGCGTCCCGCACGAGGCGCTCGGGACGCTGCACCCCGCCGACGTGGCGCACATCGTCGAGCAGCTGGCACCGCGCGACCGGGCCGGGATCCTGGCCGCCCTCGACGACGAGCGCGCGGCCGACGTGCTGGAGGAGCTCGCCGCCGACGACCAGGTCGACATCCTCGAGGCCCTCTCCCCGGAGAAGGCGGCCGACATCCTCGAGGAGATGGGGCCGGACGAGGCCGCCGACCTCGTCGCCGACCTCTCGCAGGAGCGGCAGGATCAGCTCCTCGGCCTGATGGAGCCCGAGGAGGCATCGGACGTCCGCGAGCTGCTCGCCTACGGCGAGGAGACGGCCGGAGGGCTGATGACGACCGACTTCATCACCGTCACCCCGGAGATGACGGCGGAGCAGGTGATCGAGCGGCTCCGCGCCCTGCATCCCGACGCCGACCAGGTGTACTACCTCTACGTTGCCGACGCGGACGGGATGCTGGTCGGCACCATCACCCTGCGCGGACTGATCGTCGCGTCGCCGGAGACCGATGTGCGCGACTTCATGCGCCCCGACCCCATCAGCGTGAGCGTCGACCTCGATGCCGAGCAGGTCGGCGCGGCGATCGCGCGCTACAACCTGCTGGCCCTGCCCGTCGTCGATGCCGACGGACGGATGCAGGGGATCGTCACCGTCGACGATGCGTTCGAGCGTGCGCTGGGCGAGGGGTGGCGCAAGCGCCTCCCGGAGATCTACGAGCCGGCCGAGGACCGGTAGCCAGGTGACCCGCCGCCTGGCTTTCCCCCGCCCGATCCGGCGCGCACAGCGCTCGCTCCGCGAGCGGCTGCCGAACTTCCGCGTCCATCGGTCCGGCGTGCTCGCGTTCCTGGGGGTGATGGGACCGGGGCTGATCGCGGGCCTGGCAGGGAACGACGCGGGTGGGATCGCCACCTACAGCGTGCTCGGGGCGGAGACTGGCCTCTCGCTCCTCTGGATCTTCCCGATCACGACCATCCTGCTGGTCGTGGTGCTGGAGATGGCCGCGCGGATGGGCGCGGTCTCCGGACAGGGCCTCGGCGACCTCATCCGCGACGACTTCGGCATCCGCTGGACCCTCTTCGCGATGGTGGTCCTGCTGATCGCCAACGGGGCGAACATCGTCGCCGAGTTCGCGGGGGCGGCCGCGGCCATGGAGATCTTCGGCATCTCCCGATACGCGACCGTGCCGATGGTGGCTGCCGGCATCTGGGCCCTGGTCGTGTTCGCCAGCTACCGGGTCGTCGAGCGTGTCTTCTTGTCGGTGGCGGTCGTCTTCGGCGCCTATGTGGTGAGTGCGTTCGTCGCGGGACCCGACTGGAGCCAGGTGGGGCGAGCGCTGATCAGCCCGTCGATCGACCTGGCGCCCAACGCGTTGCTGCTGATGGTGGCGACGGTGGGGACGACCGTCACGCCGTACATGTTCTTCTACCTGCAGTCGTCCGTCGCCGACAAGGGCCTGGGGCCCGAGGAGCTCCAGCTCGAGCGCGGCGACGCGATCCTGGGCGGGGTCTGGACGAATGCCATCGCGCTCTTCATCGTGATCGTCACGGCGGTCACGATCTTCCCGCGGGGCATCCGGATCGAGAGCGCCGAGGAGGCCGCGCTCGCCCTGGCGCCGGTGGCGGGCGACTTTGCCAAGGGGCTCTTTGCGTTCGGGCTGTTCGGCGCATCGGTCCTGGCCGCCACGGTCATGCCGCTGACCACGGCCTACGCGGTGTGCGAGTCGTTCGGCTGGGAGTCGGGCGTCTCCCGCAAGTTCCGCGAGGCGCCTGCCTTCATGGGCCTCTACACCGCGCTCATCTTCATCGGCGCCGTGGTGGTGCTCATCCCGGGGATGCCGCTGATCGGCGTGATCCTCGTCAGCCAGAACCTGAACGGCATCCTCCTGCCGATCATCCTGGTCTTCATGCTCCGGTTGGTGAACAACCCGCGGATCATGGGCAGCCACACCAACCCGCGCTGGCTGAACGTCGTCGCTTGGGGGCTTACCGGGCTGGTGATCCTGCTCACCGCCGTCCTCTTCGGCTCGACGCTGGCCGCCTGGCTGGGCTGGAGCTAGCTGCCGATCGGGTGCCAGACCGTCTTGGTCTCGACGAATTCCCCGATGAGGTACGGCGACTGGGCGTTCGTGCTCAGCCAGTTGACGGCATCGGCTCCACCCCTGGGCGGTCGAACCAGGCGCTTCACGTTCTCGGTGGCCAGCTCTTCGACCGCGACCTCCTGGGCAGGGTCCAGGCCGTAGGCGTCGAGGGCGTTGACGTCCATGTGGCCGGCGAGGTGCAGCACCAGCTCACGGCGCAGGCCGGTGATCAGGTTCACCACGCCGCCGGGGACATCGGAGGTGGCCAGCACCTCGGTGAGCGTGACGGCAGGCAGGGGCCGCGTCTCGGAGGCCAGCACGACGGCGCAGTTGCCCGACACGATGACCGGCGCGAGGCGGCTCACGAGCCCGAGCAGGCTCGAGCCCTCCGGCGCGATGACGCCGACGACGCCGCTCGGCTCGGGGACGCTGAAGTTGAAGTAGCTGCCATTGACTGGGTTGACCGAGCCCGAGACCTGGCTGAACTTGTCGGCCCAGCCGGCGTACCAGACCCAGCGGTCGATGGCGGCATCCGTCAGGCGCGTGGCTCGCTGGCGGCCGATCCCCTCGGCCGACATCACCTCGGCGATGAACTGGTCGCGGCGGCCCTCCATCAGCTCGGCGATGCGGTACAGGATCTGACTGCGGTTGAAGGCCGTCTTGGCGGCCCACGCCGGCACCGCGGTGCGCGCCGCGCGCACCGCGTCACGGATGTCCTTGCGCGTCCCGCGGCAGGCGTTGGCCAGGAGCTCCCCCTTGGCGCCGTGGATCTCGTAGGCTCGCCCGGACTCGGTGCGGGGGAAGGCGCCGCCGATGTAGAGCTTGTACGTCTTGCGCACCTCGAGCCGCTGGGCAGTGGCTCCGTTCGTCGTCGCGAGCGGCTGGGCCTTCGTTCGGGGGCTCATCGGCCGTTGGCCCCGTCAGCGGACAGATCGAGGTACGCGCCCAGGCCGTGGATGCCGCCCTCGCGGCCATAGCCGGACTCCTTGTAGCCGCCGAACGGCGAGGTCGGGTCGAAGCGGTTGAAGGTGTTGGCCCACACCACGCCCGCC
>DATJIJ010000098.1:0-2185 GCA_035493355.1 Candidatus Methylomirabilota bacterium | reverse complement strand
CAAAAAGCCGTGCGCCACGTGATCGAGACGATCGGCCCGGCGATCGCGGGGCTCTCGGCCATCGATCAGCTGCTGGTCGATCAGACCATGCTCGATCTCGACGGTTCGGCGAACAAGTCGAAGCTCGGCGCCAACGCGATTCTCGCGGTGTCGATGGCCGTCGCGCGTGCCGCGGCGGCGGAGGTCAAGCTGCCGCTCTATCGCTATCTGGGCGGTCCGTTGGCGCGCACGTTGCCGGTGCCGATGATGAACATCCTGAACGGTGGCGCGCATGCGTCCAACAATGTGGACGCCCAGGAGTTCATGGTCGTACCCGTCGGTGCGGACAACTTCCCGGACGCGCTCCGGACCGGGGTCGAAGTGTTCCACGCGCTCAAGAAGGTGCTGACCAAGATGGGCCTCTCGACCGCCGTCGGCGATGAAGGCGGCTTTGCGCCGATGCTTCCGTCGAACGAGGCGGCACTCGATGTCGTCATGCAGGCCATCCAGGCCGCCGGGTACCAGCCGGGAACGGATGTGGCCATCGCGCTCGATGTTGCGGCGTCGGAGCTGTTCCAGGACGGCGAGTATGTCTTCAAGAAGGGCGACAAGAGCGCGCGCTCCGCGGCCGCGATGGTCGATCTCTACGAGAGCTGGGTGCAGAAATACCCCATCGTCTCGATCGAGGACGGCCTGGCCGAGGATGACTGGGACGGCTGGCACCTGATGACCGACCGGCTGGGCGAGCGGACCCAGCTCGTCGGCGATGACATTTTCGTCACCAACGTGGACCGGCTGGGCCGAGGCATCGAACAGGGGGTGGGCAACGCGATCCTGATCAAGGTGAACCAGATCGGGACGCTGTCCGAGACGCTACAGGCCATCGAGCTGGCCCGCGGGGCGGGGTACGGCGTCGTCATCTCGCATCGCTCGGGGGAGACCGAGGACACGTTCATTGCGGACCTCGCGGTCGCCACCGGCGCCGGACAGATCAAGACCGGCAGCGCGAGCCGAACCGACCGCACCGCCAAGTACAACCAGCTCCTCCGGATCGCCGAAGAGCTGGGTGAGGTGGCGCACTATCCCGGCCGGGACCTGTACTCGCTGTGACCCGCGTGCGGTGGCTGGGCCTGGCGCTGGTGGCCACGGGACTCCTGTTCGCGGTCGAAGGCGGGGAGTACAGCACGGGCGACTATTTCGAGCTCAAGGGGCAGACGCGGGAGGAGCTCGATTCGGTCGCCGCCATCCGCCGCTCGGTCGATTCGCTCCGGGCCGAAGCGAACGCGATCGAGCATGATCCGAAGGTGCAGGAGCGCGTTGCGCGGGAGCGCCTCGGCATGATCGGCAAGGACGAGTTCGTGTACCGCCTGCCGCCGGACACCCAACCTTGACGCGCCGCCGCCCGCCAAAGTAGGATTGCGCCTCGCCGGGGCCGCGCCCCGCGCGTGGCTCGCCCTGGCAGGGTAGCTCAGCTGGTTAGAGCACGGCACTCATAATGCCGGGGTCGCGGGTTCGAGTCCCGCCCCTGCTATTCTCCACCGCATTCCGGTTCTCCCCTCCATTTCCCGGTCGCCGGCGCCTGCGTCGCTATCTTTCGGGATGGACCTCGCCTCACAGCTGATCGCATCGCTTACCCGTCTCGGGCTCCTCGAGGGCACGGCCATCGTGGCCGTCTCCGGCGGCCCCGACTCGGTGGCGCTGCTGCACCTGCTGCACGACAGCAGGTCCAGGCACGGTCTCTCCCTTGTCGTTGCCCATGCGGACCACGGGATCCACCCTGAAGGCGGCTCCGTCGCCGCAACCGTGCAGGACCTCGCCGCATCTCTTGGTTACCCCTGCGAAGTCGAACAGCTCCAACTGGGCGCCGGCGCTTCCGAGACCAGCGCCCGCGAGGCCCGCTACCGGTGGCTCCATGCGATCGCAGTTCGGCACGGTGCCGCGGCGATCCTGACGGCTCATCACGCCGACGACCAGGCCGAGACCGTCCTGATGCGGCTGCTGGCGGGCAGCGGCCCCGCGGGCCTTGCCGGGATGGAATCCCGCACGGGTCTGCTCGCTCGACCGCTGCTGGAATGTCGGAAGCCCGAGCTCGTGTCGTACGTGCGGGAGCAGGGCCTCACGGCCTGGATTGATCCGGCCAATGAGGATCCCGATCACCTCCGGTCCTGGATCCGCAGCAGCCTGTTGCCGATCGTCGAGGCTCGGC
>DATJIJ010000097.1:0-6556 GCA_035493355.1 Candidatus Methylomirabilota bacterium | reverse complement strand
CGGCATCCTGGCCGAAGCCGGACGCGGGCGCATGTCACAGGTCGCCCCGCTGCTCAATCCGTTCATCCTCCTCGACGGCACGCGCAACTGGCTGGTTGGCAAGAGCATCCCCGACTCGCCCGTCTCGGATGCCCATCTGGGCTTGTGGGTCTTCGGGCTCCTGACGGTCATCCTCGCCGCCATCGCGATTGCCGCCGTGCTGTGGCGGTACCGGAGGATCGCGGCGTGAGCGCGACCGAGCCGCGGCCGAGCGAGGCCGTCGAGCTGACCAACGTCTCGCGCTGGTACGGCAACGTGGTCGCGGTCAACGACATCAGCTTCGGGCTGGACGGCGGCGTCACCGGGCTGCTCGGACCGAACGGCGCGGGCAAGTCGACGATCCTGCACATGGTCGGCGGGTTCCTCGCACCGTCGTCGGGGAGCGTCACCGTGGGTGGCTCCCCGTCGTGGGGCCACCCGGAGATGTACCGACGGATCGGCCTGGTCCCCGAGCGCGAAGCGGTCTACCCGTTCCTCACCGGGCGTGAGTTCGCGCACGCCAATGCGCGCCTCCAGGGGATGGCGCCGGCCCAGGCGGCGGAGGCGGCGGCGCACGCCATCGGGCTGGTTGAGCTGGAGGACGCCGCGGACCGGCCGATCGGCACCTATTCGAAGGGGATGCGCCAGCGGGCGAAGGTCGCGGCGGCGCTCGTCCACGACCCGCCGATCCTGCTCCTCGACGAGCCGTTCAACGGGATGGACCCACGCCAGCGGCTGCACATGATGGATCTGCTGCACTCGATGGCCGCGGCGGGGCGGACGATCCTCTTCTCCTCGCACATTCTCGAGGAGGTCGAGCGTCTCGCCGGGCAGGTGCTCGTGATCGTCTCGGGGCGGCTGGCCGCCTCGGGCGACTTCCGCGAGATCCGGCGGCTGATGACCGACCGGCCGCACACGTTCACCGTGCGCTCCTCCGATGACCGGGCGCTCGCCTCGGCCCTGATCGCCGAGCCGACAATCGCCGGGGCCGCACTCGACGGCGGGCTCCTCACCGTCCGCACCAACGACTTCGGCGCCTTCAGTCGCGCCGTGAGCGGCATCGCCCGGCGTCGGCAGATCACCCTCCACGAGCTCCTCCCGACGGACGAGTCGCTGGAGTCGGTCTTCAGCTACCTGGTGCGGCGGTGAACGGCGTCATCGCGCGGATCACGCTGCGCCAGCTCCTCTCGCGACGGCGAACGCTGCTGCTCCTCCTCCTGGGCGGGGTGCTGGTCCTGGCGGCCGGCATCTTCCGCCTCGCCGGCGAGGAGGCGCGCGCCATTCGGTTCACCTCCGGCCTCCTCGCCAACCTCGGGATCGGCACGCTCATGCCGCTCGTGGCCCTGATCTTCGGTACGGGAGCGATCGGTGCCGAGATCGAGGATGGGACCGCCATCTTCCTGCTCGCCAAGCCGATCAGCCGCACCACCGTGGTGCTGACCAAGCTGGCGGTCGCGGCGCTCTGCTCGGCGGCGCTGACCTGTGGCCCGATGCTCCTCGCGGGAGTCCTCGCCTCCGGTGGGCTGGGCGATGGCCTGGTGATTGGGATGGTTGCCGGCGCAGCCATCGGCTCGCTCCTGTATTGCGCCGTCTTCGTGGCGGTGAGCCTGGTCACCGGCCGTGCCCTGGTCTTCGGGCTGGCCTACGTCCTGATCTGGGAAGGCCTGCTGGCCGGACTCTTCGCTGGGACGCGGACATTCAGCGTTCGCCAGCTGACGCTTGCCTTCGCCGATGCGATTGGCGGCATCCCGGCCGAGGTCCTGGATGCTCCCGTGACCCTGACCGCGGCATTGATCGTGGGGGCCGCGCTCCTGGCCGTCGCCACCGTGATCGCGATCCGGCGGCTGCGCGCGTTCGAGATCTCCGGAGAGACCGCCTAGGCCGCGACGACCCGGTTGCGACCGGCGCGCTTGGCCATGAAGAGGGCCACGTCCGCCGTCCGGAGCAGCTGCTCGCCGGTCGGCTCCGCGTCGCCAAGCTCGGCACAACCGGCCGAGACGGTGACCGTGAGCCGGGTGCCGTCGTCACCGTGGATCGGCAGCTCGGCGAGGTTGGCCACGATCTCTTCGGCGATGGTCACCGCCACGTCACGCGTCGCGCCCTCGAGCACGACGACGAATTCCTCGCCCCCAAAACGCGCGACCAGATCCGCATCGCGGAATCGGCTGCGGAGCACGCCGGCGAAGGTGCGGAGCACCTGATCGCCCGTCTGGTGACCCTGCTGCTTGTTGAACTCGCCGAAGTGGTCGAGGTCGAACATGATCGCGGCCACCGGCCTCCGCTCGGCATGCGGGGAGCGGCGCCAGGTCGCGATGACGCGCGTCAGCGCCTCGTCGAAGTAGCGCCGGTTGTAGAGGCCAGTCAGCGGGTCGTGGGTGGCGAGCTGCTCCACCTCGGCATGCAGGTACGCATTCGAGATCGCCAGCGCGGCGTGCCCTGCCAGGAGCTCCATCGCCTCCAGGTCGATCGGCCGGTACGGCTTCGAGCGGTCGCGACGCAGGATCGAGATCGCGCCGACGATCACACCGTCGCGCACCAACGGGATGCCCGCGCCAAGCAGCGGATTCGGTTCCGCGACCTCGACGTAGGCGGTCGGGTATCGGTCCTTGCCGAAGTTGTCGTCGATGACCACCGTGCGGTCGCGGATGGCGCGACCCGCGAGACCCTCGCCCGGCTTGATCTCTCGATTCAGCTTCTCGGCATCGATCTCGGTCGCCGCCCGCATCAGGTAGCGGCCGGACTCCCGCTCCAGCACCGTGAGACTGACGATGTCCGCCGCAACGACGTGGCGCACGGCCTCGACCATGGCCGCGCCGAGGCGCGTCATGTCGAGCTCGCCGCTGACCGCGTTCGTGAAGTCACTGAGGCTGCGCAGGACGGCCGCGCGGTCCCCGAGCGCCTGCCGGTCCCGTCCAAGGGCGACCACCGTTGCGACCCGGTCCGCCAGCGTAGCGACGAGGTCGCGATCGGTGCGATCCAGCGCGCTGATCGCCTCGACATTGAGGATGCCAAGAAACTCGCCGTCGAAGAGCAGCGGAGCGCAGATTTCGCTCTTCACGTGATCGTCGACCGCGACATAGTCAGGGTCGGCGCTGACGTCGGGCACGAATGCCACCTCGTGCTCCCGCATGACCCGCCCCACGACGCCCTCCGACCCGTCGAACGATTGCCGCGGCTCTTCGTAGCCGCGCTGGGCCCCGAGCGCCAGCTGGTCGACATCGGCGAGGTAGATCGAGACGTAGCTGTAGTGGAACTGGTCGACCAACACGCCGAGCGCGCGGTCGAGCATCTCAGTCACCGGCCCGCCGGTGACGAGGAGGCGGCTGACCGCCTCCATGCCGGCGATCTGGCGCGACTTGCGACGCTCCGACTTCATTGCCGAGCGCAGCTTCGCTCCGGTTTCCTCGACCGCGATCACGAGCCGGCGCGTGCCAACCCCCACGAGGACGATTACGCCCAGGTGGGTCAGTCCGCGAAGTGCGATCGCCTCGCGGGTTCCGGGGAGGGTGAACTCGGGACCGAGGTAGATCAGCGCAACGACCGCACCGATCGCGATCGCCTGGCTCGTGCCGACGGCGGCGGCCGCGACGACGACCGGGATGTAGAGGGACAACAGCGGGTGGGTCGGTCCCCCAACGAGCTCTGCCAGCGTGGCAACGTAGACGAGGCTGACGACGAGCCGGAGCAATGCCCAGCCCCCCTTGCTCATCGGCCGGGCTTGAACGGGGACGAACGAGAGGAGCAGCTGGAGGCCGATGAAGATCGGGCTGGAGATGGCCACCGTCGGCAGGTCCCGTGGCTCTCCCGAGATCAGTGCGACCGCGAACCCGATCGGCGCAAGGGCGGCCGTATAGAGGAAGTACGGATCGCGGAGGAGGTCCACGCGGGTGCGCCGACGAATGGCGCGGCTGGCGTCGGCCCACGGACCAGCCCGCCACGGGCGTGGCATCAGGGTCGCGTCGGTCGGTCGGGATGCTGCGGTTCCCACTGACCGCACCGTAGCCAGCCCGACCAGACCGCACTACCGCCCGGAAGTCACCCGTACGGATGGAAGAGGCTGCATTAGCGTGCGGCGGAGAGGGCGGCGTGGATGCCTTCCGCGGTGAGCGGCCCGGTGTACCGCGTTCCGGCGACAAAGAGGGTGGGCGTGGAGTTGAGTCCCATCGCGGTCGCTGCCTGACGATCAGCATCCACCTCTGCGGCGATCTCAGCGGACCCGTAGGCCACCTTCCAATGCGCGGTATCCAGGCCCAACTCGCCGGCCATCGCCAGGAAGGCCGCATCCGCGTCAGCTCCGGGGAGCTCCTTCCAGGCATTCTGGCGCGCGTAGAGGAGGGCTGACATCGCCCAGAAGGAGCCCTGCCGGTCCGCCGCGGCGGCCGCGCGTGCCGAACGGTCCGCATTGGGGTGGATCGAGTCCAGCGGGAAGTAGCGATACACCAGCGTCATCTCGTTCGACTCGGCGAGGCCGGCGAGAATTGGCGCCACGACAGCGCAGCCCGGGCACTGGAAGTCGGCGAACTCGACGACCTCGACGGGGCCGCTGCCCAGGCGCGGGCCCCCGACGGACGCGAAGCCGGACGGGCTGTGCGAACCGATCGGAGCTCCCTGCGCGGCACCGACCACCAGCAGCACCGCCACAGCCAGCGCGGCCACCCCGCCGCCCACCCATCCGGTACGCCGTAAGCTCGCGCGCTCGCCGTCGCGAAGGCGCGTCGCCTGATGGCGAGTCCTGCTGGACCAGCCCTCGACCCTTTCCAACGGCGCGCGAATCAGGAGCAGCGCTGCAAACAGCAGCGCGAGGCCGGCAGCCGCCTGAACGAGGCACCAGCTGCAGAAGGCCCTGATCACGAACGCCTCGATCGTCGTGAGGATCAGGGATGCGATCGACCCGATCACGGCCAGGCTCAGCAAGGCGGCCTCGACTCGAACGCCCGCGATCTGGCCGTACGGCGTCCGCAGCGAGAGCCAGATCGCACCGAGGTAGAAGACCAGGCCGACAAGCGGCATCGGGATTCCGAGCGGATACGCAAAGGCGCTGGCCCGGACGAGGTCGCACCCACTCCCCGTCAGGCACACGCCGGGCTGCCCGGTGAGGTATTCGACGAGGAGGTAGCTCGACGCGGCAGCGCCGACGATCGAAGCAACGAGCGCAGCCGCGCGCCAGCGGGCGGCTGCCTGGCCTGAATGCATGTCGCTCGCATTGTCAGTGCCCGAGGAGCGTAGGTGGCAGTGCCAAAGGTCCCGCTCCGCCGGGACCGACCGGTCTCAATCGGTTATAGTTGACATAGCAACTATCTAGCTGGAGCAACCCGATGCCCGCCGTCACCGCCGACCTCCTCACCCTCCCGCGCCTCTCGAGCGTCCCGCCGGCAAGCGCCGCGCGCCCCGTACGAGGGATCGTCACCGCCATCCGCACCCTCGAGGGCGAAGGCTTCCCCGTGCGGCGACCGTTTCCGGGGATCGACCTGTCGCTCGTGGACCCGTTCATCCTGCTCGACCAGATGGGCGCGGTGGAGTACGCCGCGGGCGAGGCCAAAGGGGCGCCGGACCACCCGCATCGCGGCTTCGAGACGGTGACCTACATGCTCGACGGGGTCATCGAGCATCGCGACAGCATGGGCGGTGGTGGAACGATCAGCGACGGCGCGACCCAGTGGATGACGGCCGGCTCCGGGATCGTACATTCCGAGATGCCGCCGGAATACCTCGTCCGCTCGGGCGGCCTCTTCCACGGCGTGCAGCTGTGGGTCAACCTGCCGGCCCGGCTGAAGTGGAGCCCGCCCCGGTACCAGGACATCGTCCCCGGGGACGTGACACTCGTCACCAACACTGATGGCTCGGCCCTGGTGCGCATCATCGCCGGCGAGCTCGACGGCCACGCAGGTCCCGGTGTGACCTACATCCCAATCGCCTATGCCCACGCCACGCTCCATCCGGAGGCTCGCCTGGCGATCCCGTGGCGCGCCGACTTCAACGCGCTCGTCTACGTCCTGGCGGGAAGCGGACGCGTGGGTGCGGAGGATGCGCCCATCGGGGAGGGACAGCTGGCGATCCTGGGGGCAGGGGATCACCTATCGCTCCGCGCCGACCGAACGCCAGCAGGCGCCTCACCGACGCTGGAGGTGCTCCTCCTTGGCGGGCTGCCGATCTCCGAGCCGATTGCCCACTACGGCCCCTTCGTGATGAACACCCGCGAGGAGATCCTGCAGGCGGTGGCCGACTACCAGGCGGGACGCATGGGAACGATCCCGCCGGTCCACGGTCTTACGGCAGGCTCGACTCCCTAGGGCCCTGAGGCGTGCCTCAGGCCTTCGGCTTCTTCGGCTTCTTCGGCTTCGGGGGTCGCTTGGGTGTCTTGTCTGCCATGAGAGGCCTCCTGGATGGAGTGTAGGACGCCGGGCCAGCGCCGCGTCACCTCGTTAGGGCAGCGATCGCGCCGCCGCATCCGCGCTCGTGCGCTGCGAGTGCTGACCGGCAGTGGCGGCCGAGGCGGTGTTCCTGACGGAGGTGAGGCGCTCCAGGATCGGCTTGGCGC
>DATJIJ010000096.1:0-2027 GCA_035493355.1 Candidatus Methylomirabilota bacterium | reverse complement strand
GCATTCGGGATGGTCTGGAAGGTTTGCTGGGATCCTGCCGCGACCCGGTTCCCCGCCCGGCAGCCGGTTGCCACCGCAGTCGGCTCGGCGGTCGGCAAAGCCGTGGGAAGCGGCGTGGCGCCGGGGTCAGCAGCCACGATGAGGACCCAGCCTGCCTCGAGCGTGTCCGGGTTGGTCAGGAGGGATGGATACGACGACCCGTTCCAGGCCTGGAGCTGCGCGACGCTGGTCCCCCAGGCGCGGCTGATGGATGACAGGGTGTCGCCGCCTTTCACCGTGTAGGTCGTCCCGATCACCGGCTGCGAGGGCGACGGCAGCAGAGATGGGCTCGCGTCAAGAGATGGGCTCGCGTCAGGGGAACCTGGGCTCGCGGACGGCGTCACGCTCTGGCTGGCCGTGGGCGTCGGACTGGCGGCGGGAGCACAGGCGGTCAGCAGGAGGAGGAGCGCCAGGCCGGCGGCGAGGCGTCGCGTGGTCATCGCGGTCAATTGGGGTGGTAGCGCAGGTCGTCGCGGCCGATCGGCGGCAGGGCTCCATCGGCGAGGAGGCGCGCCTCGCGGCGCAGCAGGTTGAGCTCGGCCTCGAGGCGGCTGGCGCCGTCAGGCAGCTCGAGCAGGTGCTGCTTGCGGTTCAGCTCGATCTGCAACACGCCGGCCACCGCGTAGCTCGCGGCCAGCGGGTCGTCCGGCAGGTGAATCGGCTTGAGGACCTCGTCGAGCGAAGCGGCCACGTCGGTGATCTCCTGGGATTCTCGCCCTACAGACGCAGCCGAGGCCACGAAGCGTTTCACCGTGTCGAGGTAGGCGTCGAGGGCCGCCTGCACCTGGGGCAGCAGCCGGACCGCGGTCGTGGCGTCCCCCACCGACTCCGGCAGCGGCTCAACGTCGATCACGGCGTACGGGCCGGACCGATCCACCGCGCCGAGCGCCACGCGGTCCGCCCCGACCACCACGAGGGCCCAGCGCCCATCGGCGAACTGCTCCGCTCGGCGGACCTCGGCGATGGTTCCTACCGACCCCTCCGGCGCGTCCTCATCGCCGCCGTTGCTGACCACGAAGCGGCCGGCGTACGGGGAGCCATCCGCCAGCAGGTCGCGGGTCATGGCCCGGTAGCGCTCCTCGAAGATGTGGAGGGGGAGCGGAAGGTGCGGGAAGAGCACCACGTGGAGCGGGAAGTAGGGGAGCCGCATGGCCGCCGGATGGTGGCACGCACAGCCGCATCGCGCAAAGGGTGCTGCTAATGCGTCAGCAGTTCCCTGACCCGAGCTGCGTGGGGTGCCGCGCCCAGCGCCTCGTAGGTCGCCAAGGCGGTTCGCAGCAGGGCGTCGCGTTCGGCAGGCACCGCTTCGGCGAGGGCTTCCCGTGTGCGTGCGGCCTCGAAGACGTCCGGCAGGCGGTCGAATGCTTCGAGGCCCAATCTGAGCGCCGCCACCCCGCCGTCGTGGTCACCCGCGGCAACAAGGCTGCGTCCTTCTGCGCGTCGGGCGAGGACATCAAGATGCACGTAGCCGGCTCTCAGGTCGCCCAGACTGCCAACCATGCGTCCAAGCTCCCCCCAGTCCTCTAACGCCTCCAGGGCCACCAGGGCGGCAAATGCAGCTTCGTGCTGACGCCATCGCGGCGCCTCCGAGATCACGGTCCGCGCCAGGGCCAGACCATCGGCTGGGCGCCCGATGGCGACCAGCCCGCGCGCGCGGAAGCCCTCGATCGGGCCGGGCTGCGCCTCGAACGGTCGAGGTCGCTCGATCAGGACCCGCGCGCGTTCCATCTCCCCCCGATGGGCGACCACCAGCGCGCCTCGACTGAGCCCGGTCTGCACGTGCAGGCATCGAACACCAGCCTCGAGCTCGTAGTTGGCGAGATGCTCGGCCAGTACCGCCTCGACCTGATCCCAATCCCCCAGGGAGGCTGCCGCGCTCATGATGATGGCGCTGGCGTGCATCTGCTCATGCGCCGACAGGTCGCGCGCCAGGAGTCGGGATTTCCCAGCCAGGTCAAGTGAGCGGACGGGGTCGCCAGCCAACTCCA
>DATJIJ010000095.1:0-15025 GCA_035493355.1 Candidatus Methylomirabilota bacterium | reverse complement strand
CGATTACTTCGCGCTGCTGGCGTACCTCCCGGCCGACCCCGGCACCGTCGAGCGGCTGCAGCGGATGCGCGCGCTGGTCCGGGACCGCGCCGGGCTGGCGACGAGCCTCGGCATCGGGCCGCGCTTCCTGCATTCCACCGGGCAGCTGCACAAGGGCGGTCCGCCCTCCGGCATCTTCCTGCAGCTCACCGCCGACCCGCGGCGCGACCTGCCGATCCCCGGCTGGCCGGAGAGCTTTGGGATCCTGATCGCCGCCCAGGCGGCCGGCGACCTCGCGGCCCTCCAGGGGCGGGGGCGGCGCGTCCTCCGAATGCACCTTGCCGATCCGGAGGCAGGCCTCGCCCGCCTGGAGGCGATGATGCACGCGACGCTCGGCTAACCGCAGAACATCGAGGAGCAGATGCAGATCGCGATTGCAGGACTGGGGCGCATCGGGGCCGGGATGGCCCGGCGCCTTGCGCGCAACGGACACGACGTCGTCGCCTGGAACCGGCACACCGAGGTGGCGACCGAACTGGCCGCGGAGCCGGAGAACGGCGGGCATATCACCGTTGCCGAATCGCTCGAATCGGTCGTCGCCCTGATGAGCGCGCCGCGGCACGTCGCGATCAGCGTCCCGTCCGGTGACGCCACGGCTGAGCTGATCGAGCGCCTGGCGGGGGTCCTCTCCGCCGGGGACGTGATCGTTGACGCCGGCAACAGCAACTTCCACGACTCGCAGGCCCGCGCCGCCCAGCTCGAGGCTCGCGGCCTCGAGTTCCTTGACATGGGCGTCAGCGGGGGGATCTGGGGGCTCCAGGTGGGCTTCTGCGCCATGGTCGGCGGCAAGCGCGAGGTCTTCGAGCGCTTCGAGCCGGCGGTGCGTTCGCTCGCCCCGGAAGGGGGCTACCTGTACTGCGGACCGGCCGGGGCCGGCCACTACGTGAAGATGGTCCACAACGGGATCGAGTACGGGCTGATGCAGGCCTACGGCGAAGGCTTCGACATCATGCACGCCAGCGAATTCGACCTCGACCTCGCCGCCGTGGCGCGCCTCTGGAACAACGGGTCGGTCATCCGCTCGTGGCTCCTCGAGCTTGCCGGCGACGCCTTCACCAAGGAGGGCAATGACCTGCCCGACATCAAGGGCTGGGTGGCTGACTCCGGGGAGGGCCGCTGGACCGTCGCCGAGGCGCTCGAGCATGACGTCCCGGCCCCGATCATCACCCTCTCGCTTCTCCAGCGCCTGCGCAGCCGCCGGGATCCGGACAGCTTCAGCGATCGGGTGCTGGCGGCGTTGCGCAACGAGTTCGGAGGACACGCGGTCAAGTCATCGGATGAGGGCTCCTGACCCGCGATGGCCACTCGCAGCGATCCGGCTGATTCGGCCCCCTCGCGACCGGCCCCCGCGCGACCCGCCGCCGCACGCAACCCCCTGCGGGCCGGCCTGCGGCTCGATCGCATGCCCGAGCCGTGCACGATGGTCATCGTCGGCGCGACCGGCGACCTGACCGAGCGGAAGCTGGCGCCGGCGCTCTACAACCTGATGCTCGGCGGGGCCCTGCCACCGGAGTTCACCGTGGTTGGCTTCGCTCGTCGCGACCTCACCGCTGCCCAGTTCCGCACCCACCTGCGCAAGGGGATCGACGAGTTCAGCCGCAATCGCCCCGTCAAGGCCGCGATCTGGGACTCGTTCAGCGCGGGGATCGAGTACCAGTGCGGCGAGTTCCACGACGCGGCGGCATGGGCGGCGCTCGCCAAGCGCCTCGAGCGGATCGATCGCGATCGGGGAACCTCAGGCAATCGCCTCTTCTACCTGGCGGTGCCGCCGAATCTGCACGACGAAATCGTGCGCCAGATCGGCGCGGCGGGACTCTCCGGTTCGGGTGGCGGCAGCGACCCGCGCTATCGCGGCTGGTCGCGCGTGATCGTGGAGAAACCGTTCGGCTCCGACCTGGCCAGTGCTCGCAAGCTCAACCGGCAGCTGCGCGAGGTCTTCGACGAGGACCAGATCTTCCGGATCGATCACTACCTCGGCAAGGAGACGGTCCAGAACCTGTCGGTCTTCCGCTTTGGCAACGGGCTCTTCGAGCCGATCTGGAATCGGCGCTACATCGACTCCGTCCAGATCACGGTGGCCGAGACGGTGGGGGTCGAGGGTCGTGGCGAGTCATACGACGAGACAGGCGCGCTCCGCGACATCGTCCAGAACCACGTCCTCCAGCTGATGGCGGTCTTCGCGATGGAGCCTCCGGTCGAGTTCAAGGCGGCGGACCTGCGCGACGAGAAGGTCAAGGTCCTCCGCGCGGTGAAGCCGATGTCCCCGGCGGAGGTAGAGGCGTCAACCGTTCGCGGGCAGTACGTCTCCGGCTGGGTCGAGGGGAAGCCGGTACCCGCCTACCGCGAGGAGCCCGAGGTTCCCAGCAACTCCGACCGCGAGACGTACGTCGCGCTCAAATTCGCGATCGAGTCCTGGCGCTGGGCGGGTGTCCCGTTCTACGTCCGCACCGGGAAGGCGCTGCCCACCCGTGTGACGGAGATCGCGGTGCAGTTCAAGCAGGCGCCGCTGGCCCTCTTCTCGCGCGCCGGCGCCCCTCCCCTCGAGCCCAACATCCTCGCCATCCGCGTTCAGCCCGACGAGGGGATCCTCCTGCGCTTCGGCGCGAAGGTCCCAGGGCCGGGCCTCCAGATCCGCGCCGTCAACATGGACTTCCGCTACGGATCGAGCTTCGCGGTGGATTCACCCGACGCGTACGAGACGCTGCTCCTCGACTGCATGATCGGCGATGCGTCTCTCTTCACTCGTGACGACGAGGTGGAACGGGCGTGGGGGATCCTCGATCCCATCCTGGAGGCGTGGGCCGCTGGCGAGGGGGGTCGCCTGCACCTCTACCCGGCTGGCAGCTGGGGTCCGGCCGCTGCCGATGAGCTGATCGAGCGGGACGGACGGGCATGGCGAAGGCCGTAGGCCGACCGCCGGCCGCCAGGCGGGCACTGGCGCTCCATCGGCGCCTCATGCGGTTCGGGCAGGTGGAATCGACGGTTGCCGAGCCGTGGGTCGAGCGCGACACCACGGTGCAGGCGGTCGCGGCGCACCTCGCCCGGCTCTGGACCAGCTCGCAGGACGGCAAGGACCCGACCGTCACCGAGAAGGGGATGTCCCATGCCCGTGCCTCGGTCCTGAACCTCATCGTGATGGTGCCCGACGAGGAATCGGCGAGTCGCGTGGTCGAGACCATGATCGGCCTCGGCGTGCGCCACCCCTCGCGCGCCATCCTGCTGGTTGCCGATCCGAAGGCGCCCGGCCCGACATTGAGCGCGAGCATCACCGCCCATTGCCACGCGGGGCCGGAGGGTGCCGAGCCGATCTGCTTCGAGGTCGTCGTGCTGACCGTCCATGGCGAGGCGGCCGAGCATCTCTCCGGGATCGTTGCCCCGCTCCTGATCCACGACCTGCCGACCCACATCTGGTGGCCCGGCGATCCGCCCTTTGCGGACCCGATCTTCGACCAGCTCGTCGAGATGGGCGACCGGGTCGTGGTCGACAGCGACGAGTTCGGCGACCTGCTGCGCGGCCTGCGCCGGCTGACCACTCTGCGCCGTCGGAGCGGCGTCGGCGACCTCGCGTGGCGGCGCCTCGCCTGGTGGCAGGAGCTCACCGCCGAGTTCTTCGACGCGCCGCGCTTCCGTCGGTACCTGCCCAACCTCAACAGACTGGTGATCCGCTACGCGCTGCCGTCCGCGCCGAAGTCCCGTCGCGCCCGGAAGCCGCGAGGCGCGAAGCGCGTCGCCTCGAGCGTCGCCTCGCCGCTGGCTGGACCGATGCTGTACGCGGGCTGGATGGCATCTCGCATCGACTGGAAGCGGTACACCACGACCGAGCCGCTCGAGAACGGTCGCATGCGGCTGAAGCTCGAGGGCCGCCACGAAATGGTCGACCTGCTGATCGAGCCCTTCGAGACCGATGCGCTGACGCCGGGCGAGCTCGTCTCCGTCCGGATGCGGGCCTTCGGCGAGACGGGCGCCGCCGAGTTCATCATCGAGCGGTCCGCCGACGAGGCGGTCGTGGCCTCGAACGCCGATGGGATGACCGCGCTCCTCCGTCGGATGCCGATGGAGCAGCCCAACGAGTCCGAGCTGCTGGCGGCCGACCTGGTGATGGATCAGCATGACCCCGTGTACGAGGCCGCGGTCCGCGCGGCCGCGGTCTTCCTCGCCTCGGCTCGCCAGGTCGACCTGGCGGGGTGAGCGTCGAGTTCAAGGTCCTGCCCACGCCCGCCGCCCTCGCGGCGGCGGCGGCGGACCGCATCGTAGCGGTGGCGGGCAACGCCATCCGACGACGCGGACGCTGTCTCCTGGCGCTCTCCGGAGGGTCCACTCCGCGGCTGGTCTACCCCCTCCTCGCATCGTCGCCACGCGTTGGCGCAGTCGACTGGTCGCGGCTCCAGATCTTCTGGGGAGATGAGCGAGCCGTCCCGCCCGACCATCCCGAGTCGAACTACGGCGTGGCCCGCGCGATGCTGCTCGACCACCTGCCCGGGCTCCGATCGGACGCGGTGCATCGTATGCCGGCGGATGCGCCGGATCGCGTTGCCGCTGCCGCGGAGTACGAGCGAAGGATCCGCCGCCTCTTCGCTGGTGACCGGCCGCGGTTCGACCTCATCTGGCTCGGGATGGGACCCGATGGGCACACCGCCTCGCTCTTCCCAGGGGCGGGCTCCCTCGCTGAGCGGCAGCGCCTGGTGATGACGGCCACGGCACCCGCGGGGATGGCAGTTGCCGACCGGATGACGTTCACCCTGCCGCTCATCAACGCCGCCCGATCGGTCCTCTTCGTGGTTGCCGGTCACGACAAGGCCACCGCCATCCGGTCGGTGCGGGCGGGATCTCGCGAGCTGCCCGCGGGGCGAGTGCGGGCCAGGTCGACGCTCTGGCTGCTCGACGGCGCGGCCGCGGGGGCCACGCAGTGAGCGCGTGGGTGTGGCTGCTGATTGCCGCTCCCGCTGCCATCGGAGCCTGGCTCGTTGGCTGGCCGACGTGGAGCGGCTTCGCTGCGCGCCGCAAACGAGACCTGAACACCGAGCGGTATCTCGCCTGGCGTGGGCGGGCGGGGGAGCGGCCACCGGACCCAACGCTGACCAGTCAGGAACGAACCCGACTGGTTTTCGCCGCTGTCCTTGCGCTGGCGGCTGTCTTTGCCCTCGTTGGCTTCTTCACCTACGCCTAGGCCGATGCGCGTCGAGCTCCTCTACTGGGATGGCGACCCGAACTACATGACCGCTCGCCAGCGCCTCGTCGAGGTGCTGACCGAGGATGCCTTCGAGACGCCGATCCAGATGATCGCGGTCAACAGCGAGGCCGATGCCGAGCTCCTCGCCTTTCCCGGCTCGCCCACGATCCGGATCGACGACGTGGACATCCACCCTCCGGGGGTGGAAGAGATCGGGCTCCGCCTCCGCAGCTACCCGGCCGATGAGGATCACGGTGGCCCTCTCCGCGAGCCCGTGCCCGGCAAGCGCCTTATCCGCCGGGCGGTGGAGCGCGCCCGCGGCTGGGGCCACGGGCGCGAACCCTAGGGTCGCAACGCATCGGCCCGATCAGGGCTAGACTCGCGCCGACCATGGTTGCCCGCGCATGACTGCCAACAAGCGGCCGAGCACCTCGAGCCTCCGTCGCTTCATCAGCTCGCGACCGTACGTCGCCATCGCCGAGCTGCGCCGCCGCTTCATCCTGGATCAGCCCGATGCCATGTCTCGCCTGGAGCGCGACGGACAGGTCGCCTGGGTCGGCCTCCCTGAACGCGAGGCGGCCAAGGTGCAGGAGCTCTGGCTGCGCGACGAGATCGGCCTGCAGCTGTCGGTCGAGGTCCGCGCGCCGGTGGTGGTGGGCGTCTTCCCGATGCGGATTGCCCGCTACGTGATGGACGGGATGCCGATGAACGGCTCGAACGGCATCCATCCGCACCCGGTCCACGCGCTGGACGCGGAGCCAGCCCTCGCCGAGTGACGGTCGCGGTCGTCTCGCGAGACCTCATGATCTCAACCCGCATCGCCGATGCCGGCGCGCGCGCAGGCGTGGAAGTCTTGCGCTTCGACGACCCCCAGCACCTGCCCGCGCCCACCGAAGTGCGCCTCGTGTTCGTTGCCTGGGACGAACGTGAGCCGGACTGGGGAGAGCAACTCGTTGCCTGGTGTGCCACTGCACCGACGAAGCCGCCGAGGGTCGTGCTCTTCGGTCCGCACACGGATCTGATTGCCCACGCCGCGGCCAAGGCCGCGGGCCTCGGCCCGATGTGGGCTCGCTCGAAGCTGCTCGCCGATCTCCCCTCGTTGATCGGTTAGGTGCGGTTAGGGGCGGTTTAGCGGGTTCGGATGTCCGGGGTCTGGTGGGGTCGGGTTGCAATATGTATTGCAATGTCGGCTATTTGATTGACGGGGGCGGTTCGGAGTACTAGGTTCCGCCGACCGGGGATGCGAGCTGCCCCTCCGGCCACCCGCATACGTGCCCATCCTCGCGTTGTTGGCCGCGCGACGCCCAAATCAGGGAGCGCGCTCCAATCCGTGTTGCCCTCATGCACGCTCATTCGGGCTGCCCTGCGATGCCTCGCGGGTCAACCGAACGAAGTGCCAGAGGGTGCGCGTCCGCCTGGGTGAGCACTGGATTGGAAGACCTTGCTGCATCGGCATGAGGAGGACGCTGGGGCGAGATCGACATCGACGCGCAAAACAGACGACGTTGTTCCGAATCCTGCCTGGCAGATGAGGTAGCGAGCCCATACCGACTCACGAAGAACGCGTTGCCGAGGCCTCGACCTGAGGCCTCCACCACCCACCGACGGCCGGCAACTGACGCCGGTCATGGACACACGATTAGCTAGATCTCTGAAGGAGATACATAGGTGACGTTTCAACCATCTGCACCTCACAAGCGGTCCCGCTGGCTTGCCCTGCTCGCGATCGTCATGCTTGCGAGCAGCCTCCTGGTGACCTCCGCGATTGCGGCACCATCCTTCACGTTCCAGGGCGATGACCAGGGTCCGAACGACGAGCCCGGCCAGAAGGACCTGACCGCGCAGTCGTCGGCCGTGGACAGCTCTTCTCCGAACCATTTCTACACTGCGTGGAAGTGGGACGACACCGCGTGGAGTGGCAACAACACGGGCGACGGCTGTTCGCTCTTCGACACCGATAGCGTCGCGAACGGCCTTGTCGACTACGCCGTCTGCGGCACGGTCACGGGCAAGAACCCCGTCACGCTGCTCGCGGTCAGCCTCTATTCGTGCAGTGACAAGCGGGTAGACCGTTGCACCAATCCGGTGCTTCGGTTGAGCGTGACGTCCACCGCTTCAACGTATTGCACCGTCACTGACAAGGCAACCGGACAGTTCGACTCGGCCGACACGCTCATCGTTTGCGATATCACGGCACTCGCGGCGGCTTCCAACCCACCGATCAGTGACCTGACTGGCGGGAGCCTCATCAATACCTGCTCGTACCCGTCGAAGGAGCCGAACTCCGATCCCTCGGATTGCGTCGTGACTCCGACGGCTGCGAACACGTCAGTGTCGACCCAGTCCGGTGGGACATGGTCGGTCACGCTGAGTGACAGCGCGCAGCTGTCGCCAAACTCCGCTACGGGCAGCGTCGTCTTCAACCTGTGGAGCGACAACCTGTGCACGGTCTCCCAGTGGGTCAGCGCGAGCGTCAACCTGAACGGGACCGGCGGCGCGTCGACCTCTGGTGCAGGTACCACCAGCGGCACGAACGTCATCACCAACGCCAACGTCGATGGCGACGGTGTCTACTACTGGACCGTCGACTACACCCCGACGGGCCTGTTCAACACCTCGTCGTCAACTTGCGGCGAGGCAACCACGATCTCGCTCCCGGTGGTCAGCGGGACCGCCGGCTAACCCTCGTATCGCGGATCATCGAAAGAGCCGGGTCGCAAGGCCCGGCTCTTTCGGCGTTCGGCGCCATTCCGCAGGGCCGCTCAGCAGCGGCCAATTGCTACGGCGATAGTGATATCGGCGCAGATGCACCACTCAAGTTGCCAGCCTCGTCGTAGGCGAGCACCCAAAAGGTGGCTGAGCGCCTGCCCAGCACCACCCCGAAGGTCGTGGTGCTGGCTGTCCCCACCAACGTTCCGTCGCGATACACGCGATAGCCGGCCACCGCCACGTTGTCGGAGCTGGGGCTCCACGTGAGCGTGAGTTTCTTGCCCTTGGCTTGAGATGCACGGAGGTCTGTTGGCACGGTAGGGGGCTGAAGGTCAGCGGGTGGTGAGGGTGATGCTCCCGGCGTTGGGCTTGGCACGGCCGATGGTGACGGCATCGCGGTGGGCGTGGGCGAGCCTCCAGATCCGAAAGCAATACGCACCGTGGCACCCGCCGGGGATACGGCCACGGTCGTGATCGAGATCCCGCTGAGTGGATCTACGAGCGTATTGCCCACCAATAGCGGTGCGTCCATGAAGCTCGTCGTCGAAGGAACCGTATCGACGAGCTGGGACTGAAGGCTGATGCCATACCCGTAGGTGACTCGGATGCTGACGCCGGTCGCGACAGGCATGGTCGCCGGGAATGTGTCGAAGGCCCCAACTGGCTGTCGATATTCGAGCGTGAAGAACGTGTTCGACGTGCGAGCGACTTGCAGGGCCTGCACGCCGATTCCGTCGACACTCTCGACTGGCAGTAACGTGTAGTCACCGGCGGTCGTGATTGCGAGGCTGTTCGCCGCCTGCAGCCACCCAAAGTTGGCCTGGGCGTAATTCGAGTGCTGGTACTGGAGGGCCTGTCCCATCACCGTGAACGGATCGCCATACTCGTTGGCGGTGCAGTTGGTCGGATCTGCGGAGAGCGACACACGGACCCCAGCTTCCATGCAATTGAGCGCGCTGCCGTGGTGGGTCCCGAAGTTGTGCCCGAGCTCGTGCGCCATCACGTGCAGGCTCATCGCACCTGGACCATTCAGCCAGGAGGAACGGCCTGGCAGTTGCGCCATGCCCGCCCAATAGCATTCCGGTGCGGTTGGGAATGCGTACACGACATTGTCGTAGGCGCTCAGGTCGACCCCGGCCGAAGACGCTGCGGTCGTAGCCGACGTTGCCCACGTGGCGGTTGCGCAATTCGAGTCGGATTCGGGGATCGTGTACCAGCCAAACACATCGCCGCTGAAGGTGAGCAGACCCGAAGAGGTCTCTGCGTAGTACGCGGCCACCGAATCGGTGTTGGTGAATGCGACGCCTCGCGCGAAGGACGGCGTGTAGGGCTCGCTGGCGTCATTTGCGAAATTGATGAGGACGACAGCGACGCGCTTGGCACCGCTTGCCCCAGAGGCTGTCGAGGGCGGCGAGGAGATCTTCTGCGTGCCGCCGGCGGCGACCAGGAATCGGCTTCCCTCGCCGACCCCATGCACCCGGATTCGCGCTCCGCTCAGGGAATCACCGGGCGGATCACCGTCGAACGCGAGCTCGGTCTCGCCCTTCGCGGAGGTCAGGAAGTAGGTATGGCCGGCCTCGCGTCCATGCGCGAAATCGTCTCCGTGGCCAACGCTCATCACGCCCTCGAGGCTCGCCAGCCCCGCCCAGTTCGCTGGCGCCGCCAGCGTGAAGGCCGTGAGTCCGGTGAATCCCGCCAGGATCGCGACCAGCAGGTAAACGAGCACTGCCTCGGCAAGCGCGGATGTGCGCCGCCGTGTGAATGAGCCGGCGGTGGCTGCCGTTGCGCCGATGTTGGTCCGCATGTCGGTTCCTCCTTGCGCCGAGGACCGAGCGGCATGCGTCGACCGAATGGGAGGTCGGCCTTGCGAACCGTTCTTGTCGGCAACCCGGCTGACTGGTTTGGCGAGCCATCGCGTCCAGTCCCGTGGCTTTGCGTCCCCGGCTCACACCGGGTTTGCCTTTTCGTTCGCGACGCCTGTCGGCCGCGATGGGAGAAGCGTGACGGGCTGTGGAGGTGCTGACCATCGCGTAGTCGTACCTGCGGGACCGGCCGGAGGTCACCGACCCAGACCGCACCGCACGCGGCGCGAAGCCACCGGACTATCCGCGGACGGTCGTCTCCTGGCCGTCCGGCGTATCCCGCACCTCGACGCCAAGCGCTGCCAGCTCCTCGCGCAGGACATCGGAGGCGGTGAAATCGCGGATGGCACGGGCGGCAGCCCGACGCTCCAGCAACTCCGCGGCGCCTTCCGGAAGGGGCTGCTCGCTATCGGCGGCTTCCTGATCCAGGTCCAGCCCGAGCACGTGGTCGAAATCGAGGAGCAGTGCTCGCCGCGCCGCAGGCGCTAATGCCTCATCCGAGGCAACTCCATGCGCGATGGCGACTGCGGCCGGCATCGCCAGGTCATCGCTGACGGCATCGACGAAGCGGGCACGATGCGCCGCCACGGGCTGAGCGGAGAGATCAACCCCGATCTCATTCGTGGCCCCCCCAGATACGGCCCGACGGAGCCGTCGCAGGCCTGCTGCGGCCGCCTGCATCGCGTCGTAGGTGAAGTCGAGCTTGGAGCGATAGTGGGCGGTGAGCGCCAGGTAGCGGAAGTCGAGCGGCTGGAAGCCCTTCGACGGCAGGTCTGTGACCCGGATCACGTTTCCGACGCTGCGCGCCATCTTGGCGTCGTCGAGCGTCAGGAACTCACCATGCATCCACAGGTTGACGACGTGATGCCCCGTCACGCCCTCGCTCTGGGCAATCTCGTCCTCGTGATGCGGGAACTTGAGGTCGATCCCGCCGGTGTGGATGTCGAAGCGCTCCCCCAGGTACTTCATGCTCATCGCCGAGCACTCGATGTGCCACCCGGGGAAGCCCTCGCCCCAGGGTGACGGCCACTTCATGAGCCGCCCCGGCTCGGCGCGCTTCCAGAGCGCGAAGTCCTCCGGGTCGTGCTTGTCGGCCTCGACATCGACGCGGTGACCGGCCCGCATCTCGTCGACCTTCTGCCCGGACAGCTGGCCATAGGCGGGAAACTCCGAGACGTCGAAGTAGACGTTTCCGTCCACCTCGTAGGCGAGCCCCTTGTCGAGAAGCGCGGAGGTCAGCGACAGCATCTCGGGGATGTGGTCCGTGGCCTTCGGCATGACATCGGCGGGGGTGATGTTCAGGAGGCGCTCGTCCTCGAGCCAGGCATCGGTATAGAACTCCGCGATCTCGTAGGGCGACTTCCCTTCGACCTCGGCGGCGAGGAGGATTGGATCCTCGCCGGTGTCGCGCATGTGGCCGACATCGGTGATGTTCTTGACGTAGAGCACGTCGTAGCCGAGGTAGGTGAGCGTCCTGCGCAAAAGGTCGCCGAAGAGGTAGGTGCGCAGGTTGCCGATGTGGGCGTAGCGGTACACCGTGCTGCCGCAGGTGTAGATCGTGACGCGGCCAGGAGCGATCGGCTCGAGGGGCTCGACGTGACGCGTCAGCGAGTTGTAGAGGCGAATCGGCTGCATCGGAGCGGCATTGTACCGATGCGGCCGCGGCGCACGGTCAGGCCGGTTCAGCCGCCTCTTCGGCTGCCGCGGCCGACTCGACGCGCAGCTGCTTCAGGGCCGCCTGGTCGATCCCGCCGAAGCGCGGCAGGTCGGCGAGGCTGGCGGTGCGTGCCAGGCGCTCGCTCATCTTGCCGTGGACGATCTGGCTGAAGTCGGGGATCGCCATCAGCCGTCGGAGCGTCTCGGCCGGCACCTCGAGCAGCGTTGCATCCTCCTCGGCCACCACGTCGGCCGTCCGGACGCTGCCGGTCAGTGCCGCGATCTCGCCGAAGAGGTCCCCCGCGGTCATCGTCGACAGGGTCTGGTTGGCACCCTCGCCGGTGGTCACGCCGGCGACCACGCGGCCGCCCAGCACGAAGAAGGCGGCGTCGCTCGCCTCCCCATGCCGGGTGATGGCCGTCCCGGCGGCTGCGTCGCGCACCCGCGCAGTGTTGAGGATCGCATCCCGGTCCTTCGGCGGCATGCTGGCCAGTGCCGGGACGTAGCCGAGCAGCGTCTCGATGTCCACCAGGCTCGCGGGCCGGCCGAGGGCCATCCCCGGCGCCGATCCGGCGCCGCGCAGGAGGCTGATGGCACGGCGCCATTCGGCGGCCGGCTGTCCGAGGCCAGGCAGGACGGCGGTGATGAGGGCGGCGACAACCACGACCACCGACGCGCCGGCGAACATGTATCGCACGTTGATCACGTCGGCCAGGCCCGCGATGCCCATCCCGACCAGGTAGACGACGGTGGTGATCACGTACGAGGTCGAGAAGACCCGTCCGCGCATCTCGCGCGGCGTGTTGCGCTGGTTGATGAGACGCGACGCGACGAACGAGGGCGCGTTCAGCGCCCCGGAGAAGCTGATGAGGAGGATCGCCAGCCAGACGTTGGTCTGCATGGCGTAGAGGAGCCCGAAAAGGCCCATCCCCAGATAGCTGAGGACGAGCCACTGGCCCTCGCGCAGCCGGTCCGACAGGCGCGCCATGAGGAGGCTCCCCACCACGAAGCCGACCGAGGTCAGCCCCTCCTGGAGCCCGTACTCGAACTCCGTCGCGCTCAGGGCCTTGAGCGCGAAGGGAAGGAGCAGGACGTTCTGCAGCCCGAACGAGATGAGGACCGGCACCTTGACCAGGTTCATCGAGCGGAGAATCGGCGTTCGCAGGATGAACTTGGCCCCGAAGTTGAGGTTGCGGATCATCTCGCGGACCGTGGTGAGCTCCTCGGTCACCAGCGGCGCGATCTTGACCAGGCTGATCATCGCCGCGGAGAAGGCGAACGTCCCGGCATCGATCAGGAACACGGTGTTGATCGACTGGGTCGAGGCAAGGAGGCCCGCCAGCGCGAAGCCGACCGCAGTCGAGCCGAACTGGGCGATCGCCATGATCGCGTTCGCGGCTCCCAGCTCCTCCTCAGAGGCGATCTCCGGCAGCACCGACTCGTTGGCGGGCGAGAAGAACTGGGTGACCGATGCGGACAGCATCACCATCACGTACAGCCACGCGATGTGGATGTTCACGACGAACGGGATCGAGGCGACGATCACGAGCCGGATCAGGTCTGCGGAGATCATGATCCGCTTGCGGTCGAACCGATCGACCACGACCCCCGCCACCAGGCCGAAGATCAGGGTCGGCACCGCGGTCGCCATCAGCATCAGGCCGACGTTGAGCACCGAGCCGGTGACCCGATACACGATGATCCCGGCCGCGAGGCTCGTCAGCGCGTCGCCGATGGTGGAGACCAGCTGCGCGCTCCACAGGTAGACGAAGGCCCGCTTGCGCAGGACCGCGAACGGGGATGGCTGGGCCGGCAGCGCTGCAGCGGTCACGCGTTCCTCATCGGTGGGTCGGCACATTCTGCCATCGGCTGGCTACCATGCTCCCCATGCCGCAGCGCGATGCCGGCGCATCCTACCCGCTCACCCTCGGCGAAGAGCCGGCATTCTGTCCTGCCTGCGGCCAGGGCCTCGTCCAGCGGATCCTCGAGGAGGATCACCGGCCGCGTCTTGTCTGCCCTGACGGTCACGTCACCTGGCGAAATCCCAGGCTCGTGGTCGGCACCCTGCCGATCCGCGATGGTCGGGTCCACCTTGCGCGTCGCTCGATCGAGCCGGGCGCCGGGCGCTGGACCTACCCCGGTGGCTTCCTGGAGCTCGGCGAGGCGGCGCAGGAAGGGGCTCGGCGCGAGACTGAGGAGGAGACGCAGCTCCGCGTCGAGGTCGGGCGGCTGCTCGGTGCGTACTCGCGCCCGTATGCGGGCGTGGTGACCCTGATCTACGAGGCGTCCGTCGTGGGCGGAGAGGTCCTGCCCGGCGTGGAGACGAGCGAGGTCCGCGCATTCGGGCCGGACGAGATCCCGTGGGACGAGCTTGCCTTCTCGACCGTCGAGAGCGCCCTCCGCGACTGGGTCGCCTCGCTGCCGGGGCGTGGCCCGCGGTTCGAGCCGGAGCTGTACGTCACCGGGGACCCGGGCGAGGGCTAGCCGGCCGACTCGTAGCGACGGAAGACGGCGACCGCGTTCTGGCCGCCGAAGCCGAACCCGTTGATGATCGCGGTGCGCACGGGGGCCTTCCTCGCCTCGTTCGGAACGTAGTCGAGGTCGCAGTTCGGGTCCGGCGTCTCGTAGTTGATGGTCGGCGGGATCATCCCGTCGCGGATCGCGCAGATCGCCGCGATGGCGGAGATCGCTCCAGCGGCTCCCAGGGTGTGCCCGACCATGCTCTTGTTGCTGCTCACCGCCAGGTGTGCTGCGTGCTCGCCGAAGGCCGCGTGGATCGCCTTCGTCTCCGTCGCGTCGTTGAGCGGGGTGCTCGTCCCGTGGGCGACCACGTAGTCGACCTCCTCGGGCTCCACCCCTGCGTCGCGCAGGCCGCGGACCATGGCGCGGGCCGCCCCCTCGCCGCTCGGCTCCGGGGCGCTGATATGGAAGGCGTCGCCGGTCATGGCGCCGCCGGCCACTTCGGCGATGATCCGCGCGCCGCGCCGCTCGGCATGCTCCGCCGATTCGACGGTGAGTACCGCGGCCCCCTCGCCGAAGACGAATCCGTCGCGGTTGGCGTCGAACGGCCGCGAGGCGCCGGCAGGGTCGTCATTGCGCTTCGAGAGGGCGCCCATGTTGGCCAGCGCCGCGAACGCGACCGGCAGGATGGCGCTCTCGGTTCCACCCGCGAGAACGACCTCGACGTCGCCGTGCTCGATCAGGCGCTGGGCGTCGATGAGCGCCTGGACCCCCGAGGCACAGGCCGCGACGGATGCGATCACGGGCCCGTGCAGGCCGTTCTGGATGCTGATCTGGCAGGCCGCCATCGAGGGGGAGAGCATCGGGACCATGAAGGGGCTGACGCGCTTGCCGCCCTGCTCCAGGAAGACGCGCTCGCCGATCGCCACGTCGCCGATCCCCCCGCCACCGGTGTTGACGATCACCCCGATGTCGTCCCGGTTGGCATCGGTGATCTCGAGGCTCGCATCGTCGATCGCCTGCGCCGCGGCGGCCACCGCGAATTGCGAGAAACGGCTCATGCGACGAGCCTGCTTGAAGTCGATCCAGGTCGCCGGATCGAAGCCCTTGACCTCGGCCGCGATCCGCA
>DATJIJ010000094.1:0-8657 GCA_035493355.1 Candidatus Methylomirabilota bacterium | reverse complement strand
TGGCAGGCCCGCACTAGGATGCGGTAGGACCACCCCTCGATCAGGTCTGCATCGCGCAGCCCCGGAAGGTCTTGCCAGATGCGCAGGAGCGTCACCTGGAGCGCATCCCCAGCGGCATCGAAGTCACGCAGGATCCGATGCGCGACCGCGAACAGGCGATCGCTCAGGCCGAACGCGAGGGTGGTGAACGCCTCTCGATCGCCTCGCCGCGCCTGTTCCACCAAGAATCGATCCAACACTGCCTCCGCGAATGGAGCACCTTGACGCCATTCACCCTATTGGCGTCGCGGCGATCCCAAACAGTTCGATCTCTTCTGGCAGAGCCGCCTCGGTGACCCGCACCGCCGATGTCGTCAACGGCCACCTGGCTAAGATGAGCGATGCCGTTCTGGCTCACCGAATGGGAGACCGACCATGAGAGGCGGAGGCGTTGGAATCATCGGCGTGATCATCATCGTGCTCGTGATTCTGTGGATCGTCGGGGTCATCAAGATCTGAGCCTGCGCCGGGCCAGGAAGTTTGGGGTGGCCTATGGGGGTCGAACCCATAACCTTCGGATCCACAATCCGATGCTCTGCCGGTTGAGCTAAGGCCACCACGGCACGCACGCGCGGGCGCCAGGGGCGGGCCGGATTCTCCCACGCGCTCGAGATGAGCGTCAAACCTAGCGGCGGCGCATTCCCCGGACGATGACGAGCACGAAGGCGGAACCCAGGATCGCGATCAGCAGGGCGCCGAGGAAGCCGCCAGCGCGATTCTGGTTGAGGACACTCGTCCAGAACCACCCGCCGATGAGGCCGCCCGCGATTCCCAGCAGCGTGGTGCCGAGGCATCCCAACCGTCCGTGGTCGGGGACGAACCAGCCGGCCACCGCGCCGGAGATGAAGCCGATGACGATCCAGCCGATCGGGTCCAGGCCTGCAGGCATGCCGGAATCCTAGGGCACCGAGGAGGCCGCGCGCGTGAAATCGGCTACCACCGCGCCGCCGTTGATGGTCGTCGGGAACGCGGTCAGCGACGGGTCTGCAGGATCGATCGGGACGCCGTCGAAGGTCCAGGTGTCGCCATTGCAGTCGGTCAGCCGGTCGGCGCCAAGGGTCAGGGCGCAGTCGTTGGTTGGGCTCCAGGCATCGACGACCGCAAAGGCGTCCTGCCCGACCGCGGAGGCCACGACGGCGAGCGAGATCAGGTCATCGTCGCGTCGCACCTCGCCGGGCCACCCATGCGGCTCGCCCAGGACGATCTCGACCAGGGCGGGTCCGTTCTTGATGGCCGCGGCCGATCCGACCGTGTAGTTCGCGTCACTGATTGGTGGAGCGAAGCTGAAGATGAACGGCCGGACCAGAAGCAGCAATCCGCCCACCGCTGCCGCCGCGATGAGGCCAGCCACGACCGAGCGCCGAACGGGGAGCGGGTCCTGGCGGTCCATCGCTCAGGTGAGGCGGGTCAGGATCGACTCGCGCTCGAACGCCCACGAGCCGATCAGCAGGGCGATGCCCACCAGCCCCGCCACCAGCAGATCGCCGATCAGCACCTGCTGCATGCTGAAGGTCGCCTGACCGCCAAAGAACTGCGCCACCGCGACGCCGATGATCGGGATCACGACAAAGCCGCCGATCTGCTGCGCGGTTCGCGGGTCGCTCACGCGGCTGCTGATCACGATTCCCAGCAGGACGCTGAGGAGGCAGATGAGCGGCACGAGCGTCAACATGGCGACGATCCAGATGTCGCTGAAGACGAAACGGGTCAGCCGTGGGTCGGCGATCAAGCCGTTGACGTAGCCATAGCCGAGGAAGACCAGCCAGGTGGCGGTCACCGCGGGCAGGGCCGCGGCGAGCGTCTTCCCGGCCAGCAGCTCGGACACCTCCAGCGGCGTCGCCAGCTGCGGCTCCAGCGACCTGGCCACCTTCTCGCCGATCACCGACTGCGTCGCGATCGCCATCGGCACCATTGCCGGGATCAGCAGGAAGTAGGCCATGAAGTTCGTGACGATGAAGGCCTGGGCCGCGAGCTTGGCGGGGACGTTCGGAAAATTCGCTATGTACTGCTGAATCTGGCCCATCTGCTCCGGGTCGAGGCTGCGGGCCTGGATGAAGGCCACCAGCCCGGTGGGGATCGCCGCGAAAACGAGCGCCGGGAAGGCCACCGCGCCGAGCAGCAGCCGGTTGCTGAGGAGGTCGCGCCACTCCTTGGAGAAGACGGCCCAGACGTAGCCGATCCTCATCGGTCCGTGTCCCGCTCGCCGATCTCGCCAACGAGCCCGAGATATGCCTCCTCCAGCGTCTGCGCCTCCTCGACCACTGATGTGATTCGCGCGCCCGCGCTCACCAGATCGGCGACGAGGTCCGGGGTCTCGTGCGGCGGATCGGTCATCTCGACTACCAGGGCGTTCTCGTGCGCCTGGACGCCGCTGACGTACTTGAGGTCAGCCAGCCGGCCGATGAACGACTCGGGACCGCGCGCACCGTTGAGCTCGACCCTGACCGTCGCCGTGCGGCCGTGGCGCCTCAGTCCGGCAGGGGTGTCCACCCGCAGCAGCGTGCCGCGCATGATCCCGATCCGGTCGCAGAGCCGCTCCGCCTCGTCGAGGTTGTGGGTGCAGACCACGATCGAGCGGCCGAGGCCGCGCAGCGTGGCGATGAAGTCGCGGATGTGCTTCGCGGCGGACGGGTCGAGCCCGCTCGTCGGCTCGTCGAGGTAGATGACCTCGGGCTCGTGCAGCAACGCCCGAGCAATCGCGATCTTCTGGCGCATCCCCTTGCTGAAGCCGCCAACGCGGCGATCGGCATGCTCCGTCATCTCGACCACGCCAAGGTAGCGCGCCACCGCGTCGCGCAGCTTGGCGCCGCCGAGGCCGTAGAGGCGGCCGTAGTACGCGAGGTTCTGCCGAGCGGTCAGCTTGTCGTGCAGGCCGGGGCTCTCGGTGAGAATGCCGGTGAAGGCCCGGATCTGCTGGGTCGAGTCCCCCAGCGGGTGGCCGTTCACGATCGCGGTGCCGGCCGTTGGGGAGATCAGCCCCGCCAGCATGCGGACGGTGGTCGTCTTGCCGGCCCCGTTCGGCCCGAGCAGGCCAAAGATCTCGCCATCGCCTACGGTGAACGACATGTCGTGCACCGCCGTGAGTGCACGGAAGTCCTTGCGAAGCCCCTCGACGACGATCATCGGGGCTGATGCTAGCGGCTGAAGCCCACCGCCACCGCCGGACCAATGACCGGGGCATCGGCCTGACCAACGGCCTAGCATGGCGGGCATGCCCGAACGGACCCTGAGCAGCCGCGTCGCGTTCAGCGGGCGGCTCCTCGCCCTGCGGGTGGACGAGGTCAAGCTGGAGTCGGGGCGGCGCGCCACCCGCGAGGTGGTCGAGCATCCCGGAGCCGTGGCGATCCTGGCCTGGGACGGCGAACGGCTGGCGGCCGTCCGCCAGTGGCGTCAGGCGGCCGCGGCCGAGCTGCTCGAGCTTCCGGCCGGCACGCGCGAGCCCGGCGAGGAGCCGCTGGTCACTGCCCGGCGCGAGCTCGCCGAGGAATGCGGCCTCAGCGCGACGAGCTGGGAGGAAGGGCCTGACTTCTATACGGCGCCCGGCTTCTCGACCGAGCTGCTCACCCTGTTCCTGGCCACGGATCTCCATCCCGTCGACACGCCCCAGCCCGACGACGAGGCGCTCGAGCGCTCGTGGCTCACCCTGGCTGACGCCCTGGCGGCGATCGACGACGGTCGAATCCAGGACGCGAAGTCGCTGGTCGGCGTCCTCTGGCTGGCACGCCACCTATTCCCGAAGGGAGCCTGACGATGTGGGAGCTGCAGCTTCCCGCGTGGGAGCTGGTGGTCCGTGCCACGGCCATCTACCTGGCCGTGCTCATCGCGCTGCGCCTCTTCGGGAAGCGGGAGGTCGGGCAGTTCACCCTCATCGACCTCGTTCTGATCCTGCTCCTGGCGAATGCCGTGCAACCGGCGATGACCGGCCCGGATACCTCGCTGACTGGCGGCCTCGTCATCATCGTCACGCTCATCGTCGTCAACCGCGGGATCGCGCTGGCCCGCGCCAGGCTGCCGTTCGTCGAGCGGCTGGTGGAGTCACCGCCGACGCGCATCGCAGAGGATGGGGCATGGATTCCCGGCGCCCTCGAACGCGAGGAGCTGGCGGTGGATGACGTCACGATGGCACTGCGCGAGCACGGCCTGACCGATATCTCGGAGGTCAAGCTCGCCGTGCTCGAGGCAGACGGCATGATCAGCGTCGTGCCTCGCGATCCGGCCAAGGCCGGACACCGCAGGCGACCCCGCGCCCGCATCGTCCGCAGGATCTAGGACCCTGGAACCAGCGGACTCGGCGGAGGATGCCGGCCTGCGCTACGTCTCCGACGCGGCGCCGGGCATCAGCCGCAGGCGGGCGGGGCGTGGCTTCATCTACATCGGTCCCGATGGCAAGCGGCTGACGGATCGAGCGAAGGTGGACTGGATTCGCCGACTCGCGATTCCGCCGGCATGGACCGATGTGTGGATCTGCACCACCCGTAACGGGCACCTGCAGGCCACCGGGCGCGACGCTCGAGGCCGCAAGCAGTACCGCTACCACCCGCGCTGGCGCGCGCAGCGGGATGAGGCGAAGTTCGACCGGATGATTGCCTTCGGCCAGGCCGTGCCGCGCATTCGCAGGCGCGTTGCGCGGGACCTGGCTCGACCAGGGTTGCCGCGGGAGCGCGTACTGGCCGCCGTGGTGCGCCTGCTGGAGCGGACGGGGGTGCGCGTGGGCAATGAGGAGTACGCACGGGACAACAAGTCGTTCGGGCTGACCACGCTCCGCGACCGTCACGCGCGGGTCGGCAGGAAGCGCATCCGCTTCCGCTTCCGGGCTAAGGGCGGCAAGGACGAGGAGGTGGAGGTCTCGGACGCCCGGCTGGCCCGGATCGTCGGCCGCTGCCAGGACCTCCCTGGCCAGGAGCTCTTCGCCTACCTGGACGAGGAGGGCGAGATCCACTCGGTCGACTCGGCCGATGTCAACGAGTACCTCCGCGAGATCTCCGGGCACGAGTTCACGGCCAAGGACTTCCGGACGTGGGCCGCCACGGTGCGCGCCGTGCGAGCGCTTTCGGGGCAAGGGCCGACCCGGTCAGCCGCGCAAGCGCGAAGCAACGTGCTGCGAGCGATCGAAGAGGTCGCCGAATGGCTGGGGAACACCCCCGCGGTGGCGCGCAAGTCGTACGTGGACCCCGGCGTGATTGACGCCTACCTGGAGGGGAACGGACTCGGCGACCGCACCAGCGAGGCCGCGGTGCTGGCCCTGCTGCGAAAGCGAAGCAGGGAGGCGGCTATCCGTCGAGGTTGATCCGCTCGAGGCGGGGGTTCTCGGTGCGTCCGGGGATGCGGCCGCGCTTGGCGACGGGCTTGCCGTCGATCTCCTTGAGATCCCCGGTGAAGTCGATCGGTGAGGCATCGGAGATCGCCGAGCCGACGGCGAACGAGTCGATCGGGGCCTCGGCCGCCTTGAAGTACGCAATGCGGTCGATGTCCATTCCCCCGGACACGACGATCTTGACGCGCTCGTGGCCGGCAAGGTCGAGCCGTGCGCGAACCTCCTTGACGAGGTCGGCGGTCACCCGGCCGCGCTCGGACGGCGTGTCCAGGCGGACGCCCCACAAGCGGTCGCCGAGCGCATCCGCGACCCGCAGTGACTCCTCCGCCTCGTCCTTGAAGGTATCGACCAGCACGATGCGCGGCACGTCGGGGTCGATATGGCGGTCGAAGGCCTGCGCCGCGCGGACCGTGTCGCCGAAGATGATGATCAGGGCATGCGGCATGGTGCCGGTGGGGGCGAGACCCGCGAGGCGCGCGCCGGCAGGGGTCGAGGCCCCCACGCAGCCCCCGACCACCGAGGCGTAGTCCATCTGGTCGGCGACGCTGGGGTGCACGTGCCGTGCGCCAAAGCCGATCACCGGGATCGGCGCGGCGGCTTCCACGATCCGTCGAGCTGCGGTGGCCCAGCCGGTGGACTGGGAGAGGATCCCCAGGATGGCGGTCTCGTACAGCCCGAACGCGGAGTAGCGGGCGGTGATGCGCATCACCACCTCCTTCGGGCCGATCAGGTCGCCGTCGTGCAGCGACTCGACGATCCGAGGCGAGTCGGTGGTGCCATCCGCGCCGCCGAGGATCGCGCGCAGGTAGGCGAGCGCCTCCTCCGCGCCGCACAACACCGCCTCTTCTCGCGCGAAGATCTCCATCGTGACGACCGGATCGAGCCCCTCGGCGGCCAGGATCCGGCGCGCGCGCTCGAAGTAGACATCCGCGGTGTCGCCGGCGAGAACGTCGGCGGCGGGCAGGAAGCGCGGCGGCGCGACCGCACGCTTGGCGATCGTCTCGTCGGTCGTCATCGGGCAGCAGTGTAGTGGCTGCCTGATCTCCGACGGAGCGTGACCCCCACCGCCAGGCCAAGCAGCGCCACCGCGACGGCGGCGCCGGCGAGTCGCGCGGCCCCGTCGGATGGCGCCCGATTCAGCTCCAGCTCGAGCCGATCGAGTGCACCGGCGGCGGCACGCAGGTCGCCGCTCGCAAAGCTGTCCGCGGCGTCGGCGAGAAGCTGTTTCGGCTCGTCTGTGAGGAAGAGGCCCACCGCGTCCAGGACGCCGCGCTGCGCGCCCGCCCGCGCCCGCATCGCGACGTAGGCATCGGCCAGGGCTTGCTCCGCTTCGAGCTCAGCTCCGGCCTCGGCGCCGCCACCCACTGCCACGTAGCGTGCGCGGAGCCGATCGGGCGGCACGAGGCCGGCGGTCGAACAGGTCGCGAGGAGGGCGTCTCGCTGCTTCAGCCAGGCCGACGCCTCCGCCATCGCCTCCGCCGCCTCGCTGAAGCGCCACTCACTCATGGCAGCGCGCACTGGATCCGGAGCGCCCCAGTCACCCGCCGCGGCGACGAGGCGGGCATACAGCCCGCGCGCAATGTCGCGCTGCCCCAGCTCGATCGTGGCATCCGGCCCGAAGACCTCTTCCCGGAAGAGGCCGGACACATCGGTACCGCTCACGGCGGCGAGCTGGTCGAGCAGCCGACGCGAATCGACCGGCGGGTGCGGCCGACCGTCGTTTGCCACGCCGGGCTCGCCTGGGTCGTAGGCCGATGCGCCGGCGACCACGCGCTCAAGCGCCATCTCCAGATGCGTCTCGCCGACCGCCGAGGCGAGACGATCGACGAGCGCCCACGACGCGGCGTATCCAAATGCATCGGTTGGGCTGCTGGCGCCGGCGACCCGCCAGTCGAGGAGTGGTCTGGCATCGGCCGCCAGCGCATTCGTCCGCTCCGCGGGATCGAACGGCGGCGAGACGTCGAGCTCGAGGGCGACCCGGGCCGCGTAATGCGAGGCGAGCCCCTCACGCACCCAGCGATCCGACGCGAGCTGGTCGCTGATCCAGATATGGGCCGCCTGGTGGAGGAGGCTGAAGGCGGACCCGTCGAAGGCGGCCTGGATCTCGGCCGTGGCGGAAGGCGGTGTTCCGCCGCTCGGTTCGCCGATCGCGGCCTCGCTCACGACGAGGGGGCCGAGCCGGGGGTATGGCAGCCCGATCGCCTCCTCCAGCTTCGGCAACGCCCCGACCAGGAGGGCGAGCGTCGCCTCCCCCCAGGCGGCGTCCTCGCTCCACGAGCGCACCTGGAGGTCCACCGTCCCGCTGGCCAGGGCGACGCTCGCGGACCGGGTGGCGTAATCCCCGGGGAGGACCGCAGTGACGATCGCCAGCCACGTGGCTGGATCCAGGATTGGGCCGCTGCTCAGCAGTGCGCCGCCATCGGCCTGCAGGTCGGTGAGCATCGGGTCGCCCTCGGCGCGGGCCTCGTAGCCGGCGGGCACCGCCACGGTGACCTGGGAGCTCGTCCCGAAGCCCCACGCGGAGAACTTCACCACGCGGCGACCGACGTACAGGTCCGGCGCCGCGCCATTGGCCAAGGTGTAGTCGAGGGTGAAGGTCACCGACTTCTTGAAGCGAACGCGCGATCGGGTGCGGACCGACACCGTCGGCACCCCGTCCTGCTCCTTTACGTCGACGTGCAGTCCGCCGGCGCCATCCGACGCGGTCACCGCCGACGCACCTTCCTGCAGGGCGAGGTCGACATGGGTGAATGCGCTGATCTTCCCCGGCGGGTCGGGGAGGGTGTTCGTGAAGGTGACGGCGACGCTCACCGTGATCGCGCCGGCGAGCGGATCGACGGTGTAGGCGGCGGAGGTGACCATCTCGTACTCGGCCGCGCCCACGACCGGAAGAGGCAGCGCCGGAGCGAGCAGGACGGCGATGCCGATCGCCCCGACCAGGCGGCTCTTCAACGGTTGCTGCCCAGCAGCCGTTCGATCAGGCCGCGCCGGCGCGGACGCGGCGGCGTCGGCTCCCAGTCCGGCATCTCAGCCTCGACCTCGTCCCGATGCGCGGCGAGGAGCGCCTCGTTGCGCGGCGTGCGACCGCTCCAGTCGGGAAGGTGGCCACGATCCGCGACCGCCACCGCCGTCTCGTCGAGGAGCCGGTCGGCGACGACTGTCAGCCGGACGAGGGTGCGGGCAAGCGCGTCGCGATCGATACCGGCTGCCGGGAGCTCGGTCATCAGCATCGGGCGGTCGTCATCGGTCAGCGCGAACTTGACGAAGGGGTACTCGTAGTTGGCCCGCAGCATTCGGGCATAGA
>DATJIJ010000093.1:0-2798 GCA_035493355.1 Candidatus Methylomirabilota bacterium | reverse complement strand
AGGAGTGCGAGCCCGGGGAGGCGGCGTGGAAGAACGACGTGATCCAGTCGCTTCCGTTCGGCCTCGGTCAATCGGGCTCCTACGGTTCTTCGAGCAGCTCTTCCTCGAGTTCGGGCTCGGCGGAGAATTCAGGAAGGCTGGTGTCGAGCTCCTCGACCTCCTCGGACTCCTCCTCCGACTCCTCGGACTCCTCCTCGTCATCGTAGCGGAGCGCAGTGCCCTTCATATACGGTCGGACGTCACCCGTCCGGCCGGTCGCGCTGCCCGGGAAGCTGACCTTGCCGAAGTTCGCGGGGTGGGCGAACGCCTCGTGGATGATGACCCGCACCTCGTCGCGATCGACGGTGGTGATGGCCGCGTCATAGCGGTTGCCGGCCTTCATCAGCTTGGCCAACCGTGCGCCGATGCGTGGCTCCACCTGGCCCACCTCGACCTCACCGACGCGCGCTACCAGCAGCGCCCCGTCGAGGACCAGCTCCACGGCATCGCCGGCCGAGAGCGAGGCGAGCTGTTTCGCGGGAATCAGGTTGATGAGGCGCGCGTGCCCGGTCTTGCCCATCTCCTCGATGAAGTGCGACGCCGACGCCTTCTCGGGCTTGCCATCGCCGACCGCCGTGGCAGCGCCTCCACCGCCGCCCGCCATGACGCGCAGCCGGCCGACATTGCGTTCCGCAATCCGATTCGTGGCGTCGCGGGCGAGGGCGCCCTGGTATGCCTCCAGCGCCTCAGCGTTGCGGCCGAGCTCCGCCAGGGCCTTCCCCAGGCGATTGAACGCATCGGTGTCGCCACCGAGCTCCAGGATCTGCTGGTTGGTGGAGACCGCCGCCTCCCATTCACCGCGGGTCGCCTGCCCGATGGCGACATCGGTGAGGTGCCTGCGCTGGCGGTTGACGGTCTCCGTCTCGTCGAGCGTCATCGTCTCCCCAAGCTCACGTAGAGGCGGTCATCTGGTGCGGGGATGCCCCCTCGGCGGCGTCACCCGGCCGAAGAGCGCCTTGTTGTAGCAGAGCCCGGGAGGGGTGTCAACGCGCACCGCGGCTACGGCCGCGGGACCCGCAGCTCCACCTTGCCGCATGACCCGCAGGCGAAGACCTCGAGCCTCAGCATCCCCTCACCGAGCTCTGCCCACTCCCCGAAGAGGAGCTTCCAGCCGCCGGTCGTGCCGCCGGTCCGGAACTCGTCGATCCCCATCGACTGGAGCGCTCCGCCGCAGCGCAGGCACGCGTTTGGCGCGCGGTCGGTCGGCTGCTGTGTCATGCGGGTCGGAGGAGGAGGGCCACGAGCAACCCAAGCAGGGCCAGGCTGCCGAATTCGACGGCCACCGCCCGGGTCCGCGCGCCGTTGTCCAGGGCCTCGGCTGCCCCCGCCCACGCATGGAATCCGAGCGCCAGCACCGCCGACCCGACGACCCCCGGCAGGTGCAGCAGGGCGAGGCTGGCTCCCAATTGGGCGACCGCCAAGAGGTGCAGCGCGGCCTGGCCGACAGCCTCGACGCCAAAGCGGCCGCGCAGCTCCGCGGCGCGGAGGGCCGGCACCGCCGCGGCGAGGACGACGAGGAGGACAGCCGGCGGCCAGGACGCGGCCGGGAAGGTGGAGGCGATCCCGGCTCCCGCTGCGAATACGATCCCAACCAGGGTCAGGTCGATGCTCAGCCGGGGCGCCTTCCCATCCGGCAGCCGCACCTCGAAGCTGATGACTCCGTACAGGAGCAGCGCCGCGAGGGGCGCACCGATGAGCTGGGCCACTGGGCTCAGCATCTGCCCCATCAGCGTCAGCGATACCGCGGCGACGGGGAAGGTCGCGTACCGGGCGAAGCCAAACCGCGAGCGGACCGGGCCGATGACCCAGACGGCGCCGATGCCACCGATCGCCAGCTGCGCCGCGATCGCGACGGCGAGCCAGAAGGAAGAGGCGACCCAGCCGTACACGACCAGGGCGGTCATCACTACGGCGAGGCCGATGATCTCGGGTCGCTCGATGCGGCGGAGGATGATCCACAGCCCGTCGCGCCGTGCCTGGGTGGCGGTCATCCCACCAGCTCCAGCAGCTCGTCGGCCGTCCGGGTGCCGATCACCTGGCCCGGAGTCAGCCAGGCGCGTCGCGCGACCGACACCGCGTAGCGGAGCTGGTCGAGCTCCTCGGTGCGGTGCGCATCGCTGGCCAGCGTGAGCCGCACCCCGGCATTGCCCGCGGCGCGTGCGAGCGAGTCGTCAAGGTCGAGCCGCGGGCTGCCATTCAGCTCCAGCGCCGTCCCCGTCCGCGCAGCGGCTTCGAAGACGCGGGGCCAGTCGAGCGCGATCGGGTCTCGCCGATTCACGATCCGGCCGGTCGGGTGCGCGACGATGTCGACGTTGGGATTGTCGATCGCCGCCAGGGTGCGTTTCGTCAGCTGCTCGGTGGACTGTCCGCGGGCGGTGTGGACGCTGGCGACCACGACGTCGAACCCGCCGAGCAGGTCGTCGGGATAGTCGAGGGTGGCGTCGGCGCGAATCTCCATCTCGGTGCCGTGCAGGATACGGAACGGCGCAAGCTCGCCATTCAGGCGGCTGATCTCAGCCCGCTGCTCGGCCACCCGCTCGGGGGACAGGCCGCGGGTGACGCCCAGCGACGGGGAGTGGTCGGTCAGGACGATCCAGGCGCGTCCCAGGTCGCGCGCGGCGCGCGCCATCACCTCGATCGAATCCACTCCATCGGTCCAGTCCGAGTGAACGTGGGTGTCGCCACGCAGATCGTCGAGGCTGACGAGCGTCGGCAGGCGGCCGGCCAGCGCGGCCTGGATCTCGCCGCCGTCCTCCCGC
>DATJIJ010000092.1:0-11107 GCA_035493355.1 Candidatus Methylomirabilota bacterium | reverse complement strand
GCTGCTCACGGCGCACCGGCTCGGTCAGCTCCTCGGCGAAGTGGCAGGCGACGCCGTGGTCGGGACGCAGCACGCGCAACTCGGGGCGCTCGGTGACACAGCGCTCCGGGTTGCCGAGCTGCTGTCGCAGCCAGCAGCGTGTATGGAAACGGCAACCGGACGGTGGGTTGACCGGCGACGGGACGTCGCCCACCAGGATGATCCGCCGCCGCTTCGCGCGGGTCGTGGGATCGGTGCTGGGGACCGCCGAGAGGAGGGCGATGGTGTACGGGTGGAGCGGCTGGCTGTAGGTATCGGCCGCGCTGGCAACCTCGGTCAGCGCGCCCAGGTACATCACCGCGACCCGGTCGCTGATGTGCTCCACCACGCCCATGTTGTGGGCCACGAAGAGGTAGGTCAGGCCGAGCTCCCGCTGGAGCGAACGGAGGAGGTTGAGGACCTGCGCCTGGATGCTGACGTCGAGGGCACTCACCGGCTCGTCGCAGACGAGCAGGTCCGGTTCGAGCACGAGCGCGCGGGCGATCCCGATCCGCTGCCGCTGGCCACCGCTGAACTCGTGCGGGTAGCGCCGGGCGTGGTATGGCTGCAGCCCGACGAGCTTCATCATCGCGGCGACCTTGTCCGCCTGCTCGCTGCGGGTGCCGATGCCGTGGATCCGCAGTCCCTCGCCGATGGCGGTGCCGATCGGAGACCGCGGGTCGAGGGACGCATACGGGTCCTGGAAGATGATCTGCATCCGCCGCCGGAACGGCTTGAGGTCCCTGCCGCTGAGGCGGGTGATGTCGACCCCCTCCTTCCCGCCGAAGAGGATGCGTCCGGCGGTCGGCTCGATCAGGCGCAACAGCAGCCTGCCGACGGTCGTCTTGCCGCAGCCTGACTCGCCGACCAGGCCAAGCGTCTCGCCGCGCCGAATCGTGAAGCTGACGTCGTCGACCGCCTTCACGTCGCCGACCTTGCGCTGGAAGATGCCCCCCGTCAAAGGAAAGTATTCGGCGAGGTGCTCGACCTGGACGAGCGGGTGCTCGCCCGCGCCCTGGTCGGTCATGCCTCGCCCTCCGGCTGGTGGTAGATCCAGCAGCGCACGTCATGGCTTTCGTCGCTTCCCTCGACCGCCCGGAGCTCGGGGTGGATCTCCTCGCAGTGCGGGACGTTGAGCTCGACCCTGGCGACGCAGCGCGGCGCGAAGCGGCAGGCTGGCGGCAGGTCGATGAGATTCGGGACTGCACCGGGGATCGTCGCGAGCTCCGGCTGGACCTGGCCGAGGGTCGGCACCGAGCCGATGAGGCCCTGGGTGTAGGGATGCTTCGGCGCCGCGAACAGCGAGCGCACATCGGTCTGCTCGACGATCTCGCCGGCGTACATGACGGCGACGCGGTCGCACATCTCGGCCACGACGCCAAGGTCGTGGGTGATCAGGATGATGGCCGTCCCGGTCTCGCGCTGGAGGTCGCGCATCAGGTCGAGGATCTGGGCCTGGATCGTGACGTCGAGGGCGGTCGTGGGCTCATCGGCGATGAGGAGCTCGGGCTCGAGCGCCAGTGCCATGGCGATCATCACGCGCTGGGCCATGCCGCCCGACAGGGAGTGCGGGAACGCCGCCAGCCGCCCGATCGGATCGGGGATGCCGACCATCTTCAGCATCTCCGCCGCGCGGTCGCGCGCCGGCCCGCGCTTCATCTTGCGATGCAGCTCCAGGACCTCGCCGATCTGCCGGCCCACGTTGTAGACCGGGTTCAGCGAACTGGTGGGCTGCTGGAAGATCATGCTGATCCGGTCGCCGCGGAGCGCCCGCAGCTCCTTCGGCGTCACCTTGAGGAGGTCCTGGCCGTCGAAGATCACCTCGCCAGCGTCCACCTTGCCCGGCGACGCAACGAGGCCCATCAGCGAGAGGCTCGTCACGCTCTTGCCGCAGCCCGACTCGCCCACCAGCCCCAGGATCTCGCCGCGATCGACGTGGAAGTCGACGCCGTCAACCGCGCGGACGACGCCGTCGCTGGTCTTGAAGCTGGTGTGCAGACCGCGAACGTCGAGCAGCCGCTCCCCCGCTCTGCCAACCCGCCGACGTGGTTCCCGGAGCTCGGCGATGGTCACCTGTTCAGCCTCGGATCGAGGGCGTCGCGGAGGCCGTCGCCCAGCAGGTTGAAGCCGAGCACCGAGAGCGAGAGCGCGATCCCCGGCGCGATGATGAGGTGCGGAAGGCTGAAGAGCTGGTTGCGCACGAGGCCGATCATCGACCCCCACTCCGCCAGCGGCGGCTGCGCGCCAAGGCCCAGGAATGAGAGGGCCGCGACATCCAGGATGGCGCCGGCGATGCCCAGGGTACCGACGACGATGAGCGGCGTCAGGGCGTTGGGCAAGATGCGACGCAGCAGGATTCCCCGGCTCGACTCCCCCAGGGCCCGCGAGGCGACCACGAAGTCACGCTCCTTGATGGAAAGCACGGAGGCACGCATCACGCGGGCGTAGATCGGGATCCCGACGATGCCGATGGCGAAGGCGGCGTTCAGCAACCCCGGCCCGAGCACCGTTACCATCGCGATCGCCAGGATGAGCGATGGGAAGGCGAGGAGGACGTCCATCAGCCGCATGATGATGTTGTCGAGCCAGCCGCCCGCGAACCCGGCCACCGAACCGAGGAGCGTCCCGACCAGGATCGCGAAGCTCACCGTGGCGATGCCGACGAGGAGCGAGACGCGAGCGCCGAAGATGACCCGGCTGTATTCGTCACGCCCATTGCGGTCGATGCCGAAGAAGTGCTCCGGACGGTCGTTGGGGCAGCCGAAGAGGTGGATGCACGGTCCGAACTGGCTGGAGGTAACCAGGCCCTCTTCGATGCCGGCCGTGTCATCCGGGTCGTGGGTGGCGATAACGGGCGCGGCGATGGCGATCGCCAGCAGCGTCCCGAGCAGGATGAGGCCGACCTGGGCCACCCGCTGACGCAGGATGTTGCGGCGCGTATCGGTCCAGAGGCTCACCGGCTGCACGGCGAGGCCGTCCGCGGCCGGCGCCACCACCTCGGGTATCGAGCCGCCGGCGGGGGTCATTGCAGGCGAATCCGTGGGTCGAGGAAGGCGTAGCTGATGTCCACGACCAGGTTCACGAAGACGTAGATGATCGCGGTCACCAGGGTCAGGCCCTGCACCACCGCGTAGTCACGGCTCGTCACACCGTCCGTGATCATCTTGCCGATACCGGAGAGGCCGAAGATCGTCTCGGTCAGGACTGCGCCGGCCAGGAGCCCGCCGAGCGACAGCCCGATCACGGTCACCACCGGCAGGATCGCGTTCCGCAGGCCGTGGCGCAGCACGACGGCCCGCTCACCGAGGCCCTTGGCGCGTGCCGTCCGCACGTAGTCCTGTCCAAGTACGTCGAGAAGGCTGGACCGCGTCATGCGGGCGATGATCGAGAGCGGAATCGTGCCCAGCGCGACCGCGGGCAGGATGAGGTGACGCAGCGCATCGCCGAGCGCCCCCCACTGCCCGGTGATCAGGGAATTGATCACGAACATGTTCGATAGGAAGTCGAGCGCAGAGCGCAGCGGTCCGCTCAGGTCGGTCATGCCCCACGATTGCGCAAGGGGAATGACCGTCACCCCCGCTGTCATCCGCCCGCCCGGCGGCAGCATCAGCGGCGAGTCCTTGAAGATGACCGCGAAGATCCAGATGAGGATCAGCCCCAGCACGAAGACCGGGGTCGAGACGCCGATGTTGGCGCCCATCATGGTGCCGACGTCCACCGCCGAATTGCGCCGGGACGCGGAGACGACCCCCAGGGTGATGCCCACCACCGTTGCGAGGGTGAGGGCGAAGAGCGTGAGCTCGATCGTGACCGGCAGCCGCTCGATGAGGATCTCCGAGACGGGCCGGCCCTGGCTGATCGAGTCGCCGAGGTCTCCCTTGCTGAGATCGGTGAGATAGATCCAGAACTGGGCCGGGATCGGCTGGTCGAGGCCGTAGCGGGCGTTGAATGCAGCGCAGGTCGTCGGGTTGGCACGCTCCTGCAGTGCGGCCACGCATGGGTCACCCGGGAGCAGCCGCGCGATGGCAAATACCACGAAGACGATCCCGAACAGGACGGGGATCGTCAGCAGGAGGCGGCGCACGACGAAGCGCAGCATCGGCGGAGTGTACCGGCTCCGCTCGCCGCCGCACAGATGAAGGGCGCCGCCCGGAGGCGACGCCCTTCATGTTCGACCGATGCGTGGTCAGGCCACGCGATTGCTTACGACGCGGCGGGCGGGACGTTCAGGAACTGGCCCCAGAGACCGGCCCAGTACTCGAAGGTTCCGGTGCGTCCGATATGCAGCGGGTGATCGAGATCCCACTGGACGGCGAACGTGTCGACGACGTCACCGGCGTCGAAGCTTGCTCCGTTGTGGAACTTGACGCCCTCGCGGAGGGTGCAGGTCCACACCGTGGCTTCGTCATTCGGCTCGCATCCCGTTGCGAGGCCGGGCGACGGGGTGGTCTCGCCCACACCGAACTTGTAGAGGGACTCGAAGATGTTGTCGCAGATGCGGAGCGTCTCGCCGTCGGTCTCATCTGCGCAGTACAGCGAGATCGGATAGGCGTTCTGCATCCACACGAGCGGCGAGTGTCCTGGGTCCATCTTCGAGAAGTCCTCGCGTGCGAACGGCGAGGCATGCGCGCCGGTGACATCGGCCTTGAAGACCGTGGCAGATGCGCCGTGTGCAATCGGGACCATCGGCACGAAGGCCTTGATGGCGTTGTTCGCCTCGGCGTATGCAGCCTTGCGGGCGGCTTCGTCAAGCGTCTGGGCCCCGGTCTTCAGCGGGTCGGTGACCGAAGCGTCGATCTTGCCGAACTGCACGTTGCCGGAGTTGTTGAAGTGGTAGTCGAGGAAGTTGGTCGGGTCCGGATAGTCCGCGATCCATCCCAACAGATACAGGCCGTCGAGCAGGCCGGCCGAGGAGTTGTCGAGGAAGGTCCCCGACTCCTGGACGACGAGGTCGGCGGTGATGCCGAGGTTGTCCTGCAGCTGCTTCTGCAGCTCGGTGGCCACCACGGTCACGTCCGGAAGGTAGTCGCGGACCACGTCCCGGTAGTAGATGTGCGTGCTGAAGCGCTTCCCAGCCCCGAGGGCGTCATCCAGGAGCGCGTTGGCCGCGTCCTTGTCGAAGGCATACCAGGGGTCACCCTCGCAGCCGAAGTCGACGTTGCACGGCGTGAAGTAGTCGGCGACGGTCGACCCCTCAGGGTAGAAGTTGTCCACGATGCGCTTGCGGTCGATGCCCTGCGCCAGTGCCTGGCGCACCTTCTCGTTGTCGAACGGCGCGAAGGTGTTGGTCATGCCCACGTACATCGTGTTGAGCGCTTCGCGCGGGTAGAGCGTCAGCGAGCTGTCGCTCTTGATCGTCGCGAAGTCATCTGGACCGGGGTTGTCGATGCCGTCCACGGTGCCGGACTGGAGTGCCAGCAGCCGCGCAGCGGCCTCGGAGTTCCACTGGATCACCAGCTCTGCGGCCTTGGCCTTGTCGCCCCAGTAGCCGTCGAAGGCCTTGAGGGTGACGTGGTCGCCGCGCTGGTACTCCTCGAACTGATACGGGCCGGTGCCATTCGGCTTGGCCAGGATCAGGTGGTTGACCATGTTGGCCTCGAGGTCGGCCGAGTCGAGGATGTTGTTCGTGGTGAAGGCGAGCTTCGACAGGAAGGCCGGGTCGGGGTAGCAGAGGTCGAACTCGACCTTCAGCTCTTCGACCGCCTTGATCTGGCTGAACTCACCGCCGTAGGCGCAATCGGCTGGTGCGTCGACCGGGTAGCTGCGCGCTGTGAAGGGAGCATGGCTCCCCTCCGCTGACGCGGCCGCGCTGCCCGTGGGGCCGGCGCTCTGGCTGCTGCCGGTCTGGCAGGCCGCGAGCACCAGGCCAAGCACCATCAGCGAGGAGAACGATCTCCATCTCCGCATTCGGTAACCCTCCGCTCTAATTGAATCCGCTACGTCCGTGACCGTCGCGTCGGCCAGCGGCCGCGCATTCGACGCCTACCTTAGCAGCGGCGACCCATTCGTGGAATGGGGGCCGCTGAGTTTGTATCAGCCCTCGGACTCCCCGCTGCCGCCGCTTGGGGCCGGTGATTCGGCGGCAGGCGCCTCGGCGGTTGCCGTAGCGCTCGCCACCCCGGCGGCGGCAATCTCCGCCTCGAGGCCGGCCGTCGCGGAGTCCGGAGTTCCGCGGCGGGTGGCGGCATCGCTGCTCTTGTGCGCCACGCCAACGTCGCTCTGGAGCGCCTCCTCGGCGAAGTGGCATGCGGCCTGGTGCTCGGTCGCGACCACCCGCAGCTCCGGATCGATCGTCCGGCACTGCTCAGGGCGGCCGAGCCGCTCGTACAGCCAGCAGCGCGTGTGGAAGCGGCAGCCATCCGGTGGGTTCGCGGGTGACGGAACATCGCCCGTCAGGATCACCCGCTTGCGGCGGCGCTCGGCCTTCGGGTCGGGGATCGGCACCGCCGAGAGGAGGGCGCGCGTGTAGGGGTGACCCGGGGTCTCGTAGATCGCCGTCGGCGGACCCACCTCGACGAGCTTCCCGAGGTACATGACCCCGACCCGATCGCTGATGTGGCGCACCACCGACAGGTCGTGGGCGATGAACAGGTAGGTGAGCCCAAACTTCTCGCGCAGCTCGACCAGGAGGTTCAGGACCTGCGCCTGGATCGACACGTCGAGCGCGCTGATCGGCTCGTCGCAGACGATGAATTCCGGCTCCACCGCGAGGGAGCGGGCCACGCCGATCCGCTGCCGCTGCCCGCCGCTGAACTCGTGGGGGTAGCGGTTGGTGTAGTTGGGGTTGAGCCCAACCAGCGCCAGCAGCTCCTTCACGCGCTCGATGCGGGCCTTGCCGCTGACCAGGTTGTGGGTCTCGAGCGGCTCGGAGATGATCGAGCCAACGGTCATGCGCGGGTTGAGGCTGCTGTACGGGTCCTGGAAGATGATCTGCATCCGGCGCCGCATCTTGCGGAGCTCGCTGCGCGACAGGCTCATCAGGTCCTTGCCGTCGAAGAGGACCTTGCCGTCGGTGGGGTTGCGCAGGCGGATCACGGCGCGGCCGGTGGTGCTCTTGCCGCAGCCCGATTCGCCCACCAGGCCGAAGGTCTCGCCCTTGCGGATCTCGAAGCTGATGTCGTCGACCGCGCGCACCCTCCCGGACTCGGTCTGGAAGATGCCGCTCAGGATCGGGAAGTGGACTTTGAGGTGCTCGACCCGGACGAGCGCATTCGAAGGCGGCGGCGTCTCCGCGGGCATCGATGGCATCGCGGTCACTTGATCCAGCCTCCCGGTTCGGTCCCGAAGCAGCGCGCCAGGTGTCCCTCGCCGTCCCGCTCGCTCAGCTGCGGCTCCTCGACCCGGCACTTGTCGTGGACGTACTTGCAGCGCGGCGAGAAGCGGCACTCGGCACCGGGGTTGATGAGGTCCGGCGGCAGGCCCTCGATCGTCCGCAGCCGCGTCCCCTTCTGCTCGTCCATGCGCGGCAGGGAGTCAAGCAAGCCCCACGAGTAGGGCATCTTGGGCTGTTCGAAGATGTCGTCGACGATGCCGGTCTCGACGATGCGCCCGGCATACATCACGTTGATCCGGTTGCACATGCCGGCGGCGATTCCGAGGTCGTGAGTGATGAGGATGACCGCGGTCCCGAACTCCTCGGAGAGGGAGCGGATCAGGTCGAGGATCTGCGCCTGGATGGTGACGTCGAGCGCGGTGGTCGGCTCGTCGGCGAGGAGAAGCATCGGGTCGCAGGCGAGCGCGATCGCGATCATCACGCGCTGCCGCATCCCACCGGAGAACTGGTGCGGGTAGTCCCCCATCCGCTCCTTGGCCCGCGGGATGCCGACCTTGGCCAGCAGCTCGGAGGCCCGATCGTCGGATGCCTTGCGCGAGAGGCCCAGGTGCAGGCGGGCAGACTCGGCGATCTGGAAGCCGATCGGGAGGGTGGGGTTCAGGCTCGTCATCGGGTCCTGGAAGATGAAGCCGATCTTCCGCCCTCGGAGAAGCCGCATCTCCTCCGAGGAGAGCTTCATGATGTCGATGCCGTCGAAGATGATCTCGCCGCTGACGATCTTGCCCGGTGGGCTGGCGACGAGCCTCGTCAGCGAGAGAGCGGTGACGCTCTTGCCACACCCCGACTCGCCGACGAGCCCCAGCGTCTCGCCGTACTCGAGTTCGAAGCTGACGTCGTCGACTGCGTGGACCACCCCGTCACGGGTGAAGAACTGCGTCGACAGGTTTCTGACCTCGAGGAGCTTGCGCGCGTGATGGCGGCTGTCGGCCAGCCGCTCGGCGAGCAGCCGGCCCTCCTCGGTCTCCAGGGTGATATTGCTGGGCAGCTCGGCAACGGTCTGGCTGCCCGGCCCTCCGCTCTCCTCCGAGACGGTCAAGTTATTGCTTTCCCTTGAGCTTCGGGTCGAGCGCGTCCCGCAGGCCGTCGCCCAGGAACGTGAAGCTGAGCAGCGCCAGGGCGATGATCAGCGCCGGGAAGATGACCAGGTGCGGCTCCGAGCGCAGGTACTGCTGCCCGTCGACGACCAGCTTCCCCCAGCTCGCCTTGGGCGGCTGCGCGCCGATGCCCAGGTACGCGAGCGTCGCCTCCGCGAGGATCGCGCCGGGGATCCCGAGCGTGACGGCTACGATCATCGGACCGAGCGCGTTCGGGAGGAGATGGCGTGTCACGATCTTGAAGTCGCTGACCCCGATCGCACGCGCCGCCTCGACGAACTCGGTCTCCTTCAGGCTGAGGAGCTGGCCGCGCACGAGGCGCGCCATGCCGACCCAGCTCACGATGCCGATCGCCACGAAGACGAGGAGCACCCCGTTCATGGCCGAGCCAATGAAGGTGTCGCGGAACGTGACCGTGAGCAGGATGATGAAGAGGAGATCCGGGAAGGCGTAGATCACGTCGGTGAAGCGCATCAGGATCGCGTCGGTCTTGCCGCCGTACCAGGCCGCCGCGGCGCCGATCGGGAGGCCGATCAGCAGCACCACCGCCTGGACCACGAGCGCCACCGTCATGCTGATCTGGGCGCCGTCCATCATCCGGCTGAGGAGATCACGACCCAGGTCATCGGTGCCGAACAGGAAGCCCCCCGTGAACGGGCCGATCGGCTTGTTGTCGTTGGCGACCAGCTCCTTGAGGTGCTGCTCCTGGTACGGATACGGGGCGACCAGCGGCCCGAAGAAGAGGAGGAAGAGGAGGCCGAGCACGATCACCCCGCCGACGATCGCCAGGCGGTTGCGGATCAGGCGTCGGAAGGCGTCGCCCCAGAGGCTCGAGGAGTACTCCTGCGCAGCCGCCGGACGTTCGAGAGCGCCGGTCCTGTTAGCCATCGCGTGCGCCTCTCCTAGCTGTAGCGAATGCGGGGGTCGATGTACGCGTACAGCACGTCGACCACCAGGTTCAGGACCGCGATGGCGCCAGCGTACAGCATGGTCATCGCCATGATCACACCGTAGTCCCGCTGGCCGATGCTGATCACGTAGTAGCGGCCGATGCCCGGCACGCTGAAGATCGTCTCGATGATGAACGAGCCGGTGATCAGGAAGGCGAGCAGCGGGCCAAGGATCGTGACGACCGGGATCAGCGCGTTGCGGATCATGTGGATCACCACGATCGTCCGCTCCTTGAGGCCCTTGCTCTGGGCGGTGCGAATGTAGTCCTTGCGCGTCACCTCGAGCATGCTGGCCCGCGTGAAGCGGCTGATCTGGGCGATCGGGAAGAGCGCCAGCGCGACCGTCGGCAGGACCATGGCGCCGGGCTTGGCCCAGCCGTCCCAGCCGTGCGTCGGGAACCAGCGCAGCACGACGCTGAAGAAGACGAGGAGGAGAACGGACGCCACGAAGGAGGGCGTGGCGATGCCGATCACGGAGATGAAGGTGGCGATGTAGTCGGGCACCTTGTTATGGCGTAACGCCCCGATCACCCCCAGCGGGATGCCGACCAGGATCGAGAGCAGGAAGGCCATGACGCCGAGGTGGACGGTCGTCCCAATCCCGTCGCCGACGATGTCGTTGACCGTGCGCTCGCTGTACTTGTACGACGGGCCGAGGTCGCCGGTGACCAGCTTCCCGACCCATTTGAGGTACTGGACCGGGACCGGGTCGTTCAGGCCGTACTTGATGTTGAGGGCGCGGACGGTCGATGCGAGCAGATGCTTCTCACGTGCCCAGGGCCCACCGGGGGCGAGGTGCATCATCGTGAAGGTGATCACCGACACGAAGAAGAGGACAGGAATGATCCACAGCACGCGTCGAATGATGTAGCCGAGCACGACCCGTCTCCTTGGTGCGGTCAACCATCGAGCGATTCCGACGGCCGCGGCCTCCGAGGGGGTTCCTCGGGGATCGCGGCCGTCGGGCGGACCGGCTGACCGGCCCGCCCGACGTACTGCGTACGTTCGCGAACTGCGAACGCTTCAGTTCACTAGTGGGCGGCGACGCTCGTCCAAGCGTAGAAGAGCTCGCCGGAGTTGCTGTCCTGCGCTGTCAGGACCAGGTTCTGGATCCACGGCTTCACCAGGGTGAACCGTGCACCGAAGGTCTGGGGGATGATCGGAGCGTCCGCCATCACCATTTCCTGGGCCTGGTTGTACAGCGGGACCTGGTCCTCGAGCTTCGGCGTGGCCGCAGCCTGCTCCAGCAGCGCGTCAACAGCCGGGTTGCAGTAACCCATGTTGTTGTTGCCGCTGGTGCACGAGATCAGGTCCGTCAGGAAGTTGTTCGGGTGCGGGTAGTCCGCGCCCCATCCAAGACGGAAGATGTCGAACGGATCCTCGGTCAGGCGGTCGAGGTACGCCCCGAAGTCGCCCATCGAAGTCAGCTTGACCTCGATGCCGAAGACAGTCCGCCACTGCTCCTGGAAGTAGACAGCGAGGTCCTCGTTGTTGCCGGCCACGTTGTAGCCGAGCTCCAGGTTGAGGGCATCCGCGGTGGTTCCGAGCGCTGCCACGGCCGAGTCGAAGTCCGTCTTGGCCTGGGTAGCGTCGAACTTGATGAACTGGTCATCCTGGTGGCCGGGCATGCCGGGTGGCACCAGGCTGTAGGCGACCGTTCCGATCCCGGAGAAGATCGTCGCCAGCATCGTGTCCTTGTCCAGGGCCTCGTT
>DATJIJ010000091.1:0-13439 GCA_035493355.1 Candidatus Methylomirabilota bacterium | reverse complement strand
TGCTTTCACTCCGACTCCCTTCGCTGGCATGACCCAGATCAGGTTCGAGGGTCTGCGGCCTTCCGCACTCTCAGCGCTTGCGCGCTCCCCTGTCGCTCTTGGGGTTGTCCCGTCGAGGGTAGCACTCGTGCGATCATCGGGCCGTGGTGGAGGATGCCGGTCAGGCGCACGCGAACGTGGCCCGGGTCGTCGCTGCGGCGGCGAAGGCGGGCCTGGCGATCCAGGTCGAGCGCTTCCCCGAGGGCACGCGGACGGCTGCCGACGCGGCCCGGGCGGTGGGCTGCGACGTCGCCCAGATCGTGAAGTCGCTCGTCTTCATGGCCAATGGCGATCCCGTGCTCGCGTTGGTCTCCGGCGCCGACAGACTCGATCCTGCCCGGCTGGCGGCCGCGACGGGCGCGACCAGCATCCGGCGTGCCAATGGCGACGAGGTGCGAGCAGCGACCGGGTACGCCATCGGTGGCGTGCCACCGATCGGGCACGCTCGATCGTTGACCGTCCTGATCGACGAGCGACTCCTCACCCACGACGTCGTGTGGGCGGCTGCCGGCCTGCCCGATGCGGTCTTCAGGGTGTCGCCGATCGCCCTCCAGGCGGCCGCGAGTGCGAAGGTGACATCCCTGGCTGAGACGGAGGACGCCAGCTAGGCGACCGTCAAGGCCGATCGAGGCGGACCTCGATCGTCGTTCCCCCATCTACCGCACCGTGGGCGACGACCTGCCAGATATCGCCGCTCGGCGCCCGGAACCGGATCAGCGCGACGTCTCCGCCCGGGTAGACGCCGACGATTGGGTACCCAGCAACGGGGAGCGCTTCGGCGTAGAAGTCGTACGCCGCCGATCCGACCTGGTCGCTCTCCCACAGGCCGATCAATCCCGGGTCGTCGGCCGGCATCACCATCGCCACGGCGCCGGAGAGGATCGGAAACCCGCTCGGCAGCGTCTGACGCTCGACGACAGAAGCCGACGCTTCCGCCGGAGGTGAGCTCGCGGACGTGGCCTGCGAGGCCGCACCCGACGGCGAGCTGACCTCCGGGCTGGAGCACCCGACGACGAGGACGGACAGAAGCACCACCGACCAGATGGGCGAGCGCTGCATCGGATTCCCTCCCTTTGTGGCGTTGATTCTCACTCGGTCGTGTTTGAAACGACGATCGGGACGTAGTAGTTGCCGAGCCTGCGGTAGTCGAACCAGTGGACGCCCTGGGACTGCAGGTTGAACGACTCGGTGTAGCTGCCCACGTCGGGCGAGCCCTTCAGGCCAAAGGTGAAACGCCCGACGCCATCGGGCAGGACGCTGGTGGCGTCGAGCGCCGTCGCCATCCAGCTGTACGGCCAGTCGGAAGCCCGGAAGACCGAGGCGTGGGCCGCCGGGTTCCACGTGGCCAGCCCCACCCGGCTGGTGGTGCCGCTGTTTCTCCATGTCCGGCCGCCGGTGTTCCGGAATTCGACCCAGTGCGTGATCGTCGCCCCGCGACGGATTACCTCGGTCCCGGCGTTGCTCTCCCGCACGTAGGCGGCATCGAACGGCACCCGGCCCGGCCACGTCGTCCAGCGGCGCTCCGCGAGCGGATCCGCCGGCTTGAAGGCCTCCGCGCTCGTGCTCCAGACAAGGAGCTCGAAGTGCAGATGGGCGCCGTGGCAGTTGCCGCTGCACCCCGATCTCGCGATCCGCTGGCCCGCGACGACGGCGTCGCCGACCCCGACCGCGATCCCGCCATCGGCGGCGCTGGCGAGGTGGTAGTAGAGGGTCTGCCGGCCGTCGGCATGCTGGATCCTGACGAAGTTGCCGAACTGGCCGAACTGGGTGGTGCCGAACCCACCCTCGAGGTCCACCACCGTCCCGTCCTTCGCCGCGGCCACTTCGCTGCGCAGCACCATCGGATAGTCGACCCCGGTGTGCTGGTCGTACACCCGACCGTAGTGGGTGAGGCCGTCATTCCAGACCTGGCCCGTCCAGTCGAGCTGGCGGTTGAGCGCGACATCCCGATCGACGCCGTAGCTCAACGTCACCGATGGGTCGTAGAACGGGAGGGTGTAGTCATCCGTGGCCAGCGCCGAGGCCGTGGACAGAACAGTGGCCGCCAGCTCGAGCAGGACCGATACCGCCGCGCTGCGCGCTCCCCGGCTCATGACAGGCACCCCGCGGAGCCGGCGTAGCCTGCCATCGCGTCAGCTTCGGCAAGTTGCGACCCATCCAGGCTGAGGGCAACGCGTTGCTGCCCGCGCGAGACCAGCACCGACCTGCCGTCCGGAGCGAAGCACGGCCGTGTCCCGGCGCCGACCCGAATTGGCGTCGATCCGGGCCGGTCCACGAGGAAGATGCCCCCGCCGGTGACCTCGAACGCCATCCGGCCATCGCCCGCGACGCTGACGTTGACCGCGCCAGCGCCCAGATCTGCCATGACGCGCTCGCCCACATCGCCGAGGCGGCTGACCACGGTACCGGTGACGCCGTGCGCCACCACGGCCAGGTCGCCGTCGTCGAGCGGGAAGGCCGCATAGACCAGCTCCTGGGCGGAGAGGAGGGAGGCGGCGCCCGTGTCCAGCACAACCCGCACAAGCCTCGACCGGTAGGGAGCCTCGACCGATGGGACGGCGAGCATCACGAGCGATCCGTCGGCGCCGATGAGCGGTGAGCCGATGAACGGTCCGGCGGCGATGAGGTCGCTCCCACCGAGGGTGGCATCCACGTGCCAGACGGCGCCGCGACCGTCGATCACGGCCAGCCAGGAGCCGTCAGGCGCGAAGGTCGCGGCGAGCAGCCCGGGGAGGGAGATCCGCAGCTGCGAGCCGTCCACGGCCGCCAGCGTGAGCACAGCCGTGAGTTCGGCGATCTGGTCGGCGAGCGCCACCGTCCCCCCGTCCGCGGAGACCGCCAGGAGGCTCATGCCCGCACTGGCCGGCTCGACCTCCACGAGGCTGGAACCCCGGACGGCGTGGCGGACCAGGTGGAAGCTCGTGCCGGACCGCTCGGCATCGGCTGGGGTCAGGCGCACGACCCCTCGCGGGAGATCCGCCGCGGCGATCCCCGCAGCCAGCAGGATGATGATGATCGGGAGCGTCGCGAGCACGGCGACACGCGGCTCGCCGGCGCGATGGCGACGCGCGCTGAGGCAGATGGACGCAGACATGGAGACCTCCGTAGCGTTTGGAACGACCGGAAACGAAACGCTGCGGTGGCGACGGACCTCCAATGGCTTGACGACGATGCTGCGAGCCTAGCCTCGGCCGCTTATCGCAGACTTACTGGGAGATGACCTGCCGCCCGCTCGGTCGACGCTGATGCTTTCCCTCTGGCTTGCGCTGTCAGGGGTCCTGCTGCTGTGTGCCGGGCTGATCGCCATTCGCCGATCCGGAGCGCGCCCGACGATGGGCCGCCGGCTCGCGGGTGCTCGCCAGGTCCGGGTGGGTGAGCTGCTCGACCTGGCGCCGGGCGATGCGATCCCCGACCGGCCGGTCCGGGTCATCGGGCGCATCCGCTGCGCGGATCCGATCATCACCTCGCAGGACGACCGGCTCGTCGCCTTCCACCGGGACGTCGAGGTCGCCACCCCTGGCGGCGGCTGGCGGACCATCGAACGGCTGCGGGACACGCGCTCATTCGAGCTGTGGGACCACGACGGATCGCTCCTGGTCGATCCCGCGGAGGCGGCGGAGCCGCTCATCGTGCTTCCGCACGTCTGGGCGGGATCGGTCGATGCCCTCGACGAGACGTACGCCGGCGCCGTGGCCCGCCTGACGGCCGAGCAGGGTCCGCTGACCGATGCCCGCGCCTCCACCCGGATGGTGAGCATCATCGATCGCCTGCTCCTCCTGGCGGTGGTGGAGCGCGACGCCGACGGTGGGGTGGCTCTCGCCCCTCCGCGGGGCGGCTACCTGCTGAGCTCGCTCGAGCTCGACGACGCAATGCGGCTGCTGGGGGGAAGGCGCCCGCGGCTGCTGCTCGTCGGAGCCTCGGCGATCGGCCTCGCGATCCTGCTCCTCGCCACCGCCGCGGTTCTGCTCGCTGCCGGTCTCGTGACGAGCTGACGGCGGATCGCCAGGTACGGGTCAGACGGGGTACGAACGGGGTATCGAGGCTGCGCCTACCCAGTTCTACCATCCGCTGCACGGAACTTACCAGAAGTTCCATATCCTCGAAGCAGGAGCAGAAGTGGCGCACGCAGCTCGCGAGCACGACGAGGGCCGGGAGGTCCTGGTCAGCGTTGCCCAGGCGGCCGCCCTGCTTGGAGTTCACCCGAACACCGTGCGCTCCTGGACCGATGCGGGCAGGCTGCCGGCGTACCGGATCAACGCGCGCGGAGACCGCCGATATCGCAGCGGGGACGTCCAGCGACTCCTCGCGGAGGGGACCGCCGCGGACACAGGAGATGCTGCCCAGCCCGAGCGTCGCGTCGACGCCGAGCTCGCCGTACTGGGCCGCCTCACCACCGGGCCCGGAGCCGCCTCCAACCCCACCGCGGTCTGCCGGACGGCGGTCGAGGCACTCCGCTCCCATCTCCGCATCGCGCGGGTCGCCGCCTACCTGACCCGTGAGGGTGGCGAGGGACAGCTCCAGCTCGAGACCCACGCGGGCTACCAGGTCTCGCCGCCGGACACCCTCGACCCGGCAAGTGGAGCCGATTCGGCTGAGGAGAGCGGGGCGGTCGTCGACATCGTGGTGGGTCCGCTCCGCCGCCAGCTGACCCTGCGCGCCGGTGGCGAGATCGTCGGCGCCCTTGTCCTCGAGGACGATCCGGGCGGTCCGCTGGCCGGGGTTGCGCTGTCATTCCTGCGCACGGTTGCGACGGCCGTGGCGGCCAGCATCATCACGGCCCGAGCCCTGGCCCGTGCCAAGCGCGAGGTGACCCGGTCCCGTGCCCTCCGCCACGTGGCGCAGGAGCTCGCGGGACAGCTCGACCTCAGCACGGTGCTCGACGACATCGTCGATCGCACCCGGACCCTGTTCGACGCCGACAAGGCGGGGCTCTGGCTCGTGCAGGAAGGCGAGTTCCCGTTCCACGTCGCCGCGGCGCGCGGATTGGGCGATTCCTTCGTAGCCGCAACCCGGACCCTCACCTGGGACAGCTCCGCGGTTGGCGTCCAGGCCACCCGCGAACGACGCAGCATGGTCGTGCGCAACGCGGACACCCGCGCCGGGGTCGGCGCCATGCAGCAGGTCTATCTCGCCGAGGGGATCAAGACGGCGTGCCTCGTGCCACTGGTGAGCCACGATCAGGCACTGGGCGTCATCGGCCTGTACCACACCCGCGATCGGGAGTGGCCGGACGACGAGATCGCCCTGGCCCAGTCGTTCGCGAACCAGGCGGCCGTCGCCATCAGCAACGCCCGCCTCTATCGGTCGGTCGCCGACCAGGCCGCCCGCATTCGATCGATCCAGGACCTCTCCTCGCGGCTCAACCGGCTGACCGATGTGCAGGCGATCGCCGACGCCATCGTCTCCGAGGCGAGCTCCCTGGCCGCCTACCACGACATCCGCGTCTACGTCGTCAACTGGGACCAGGGATTCTGCGAGCCGGTCGCCTATACGGATCGGCTCCTGGGCGAGGGTGACTTCCACGAGCGGCTTCGAGTTGCCATCGGCGAGGGCTCGTTCACTGGCTGGGTCGCCGAGCACGGCGAGCCGCTCCTGATCAACGACGCGCTCAACGACCTGCGAGGTCACACCATCGAAGGGACCGATGACATCGACGAGTCGATGCTCGTGGTGCCGATGGTCTTCGAGGGTCGCGCAGTGGGCGTCGTCGCGCTCTCGAAGCTCGGTCGAGACCAGTTCAGCAACGACGACCTCCAGACCATGATGATCTTCGCCGGCTATGCCGCCCAGGCGATCGCGAATGCCTCCGCATACGAGCGGATGGAACTGCAGTCGACCGAGCTCGCCCGCCAGCTCCAGTCGCAGCGCCGCCTGCTGGAAATCAACGCGCGCCTGCTGTCGAGCCTTGACCAGCAGGAGGTGCTCGACACGATCGCCGACGGCCTGCGCTCGGTGGTGCATTACGACAACCTGTCGATCTACCGCGTGGACCCGGAGAACCGCGTCCTGATGCCGGTGCTGACGCGAGAGCGGCACGCGGAGCAGGTGATGGCCTATATCGTCCCGTTCGGGCGCGGCCTGATGGGTTGGGCGACCGACCACGCCGAACCGGTCCTCGCCAACGACGCGCTGAATGATCCCCGCTCGGTGCAGATTCCCGGCACGCCGGCCGACCCCGAGGCGCTGGCGGTCGTCCCGCTGGTCAGCAACGGTGAGGTGATCGGCTGCATGAACATCTCTCGCGTGGGCGGAGCCGAGAACCACTTCAGCGACAACGACTTCGAGCTGATCAAGCTGTTCGCCGGCCAGGGCGCGATTGCCCTGCGCAACGCGTACACGCACCTCGCGGTCAGCAAGCGGGCCGATACCGACGCCCTCACCGGGCTCGGCAATCACGGCTCCTTCCAGCGCACCCTCGGCGAGGTGGCCAGCGCGTTTGCGGCCGAGCGCGACTCTGGGCCCGGCAAGCGGAAGGCGAAGCAGCGACCGGTCTCGCTGCTGATGATGGACCTCGACTCCTTCAAGGGGTACAACGACCGCCTCGGCCACCCCGCCGGCGACGCGCTGCTGCACGCAGTCGGCACCGCCATCTACGGCGCGGCCCGAACCGATGACCGCGTCTACCGCTACGGAGGCGACGAGTTCGCCCTCATCCTGCCGGCCGTCGACCGGGATGCGGCCGCCGCGATCGGGGAGCGAGTGCGCCAGGCGGTCGCGCGCCTCACCTCGAACGATGCCTCCCCGGTCACGATCTCGATCGGCGTCGCGACGATGCCCGGCGACGCTCACGACAAGAACGAGCTGATCGCGGCCGCAGACGTTGCGCTGTATCACGGCAAGCAGTCCGGCGGCGACCGTGTGATGCGCGCATCGGACGTGCCGGGCGAGATGCGCGACCTGCGCGACACGCTGGAGCGCTCTGCCCGCACCGCCCTGCTGCATCCTCATGAGACGCCGGTCGGCGACGCCCCGGCTGCGCCACGTGGCGCGGGGACGCCCATCGTCTCGAATGCCGACGAGGCCGTCATTGACGCCCTGCTGGGGCTCGCGCGCTCCATGGACGTCCGCGATCCGGCGGGGCGCGGCCACACTGATCGGGTAGCCCTCCTGGCCGGCAGGCTGGCCAGGCAGCTCGACTGCCACCCCCAGCAGGCGGCGGCGGTGGAGCTCGCCGCTCGGCTGCATGCGCTGGACCTGGCCGGGACGAAGGAGCTCGAAGCGATCCACGCCCTGCGCCCCGCGGCGATCCTCGTGCGCCAGCATCGCGCCGGCATGAATCCCGCCGAAGCGCTGATCGGCTCGCAGATCGTGTCGGTCGCCGACGCCTACGACACCCTTCTGAGCGGGTCGGACGGGAAGCCACGCGGCCGATCAGCGGCGCTCACAGCTCTGCGCGCAGGGATCGGGACCCGATACCGGGCGGAGGTTGTCGAGGCACTCGCCACCGTCGTCGCCGCCCGCGACGGCAGGGGGCAGCACCGCCGTCGGAGCGATGCGCCAGCGGTCGAATCCGGAGCCGCCTGAGAGACCACCCTCCCCGTCGGGCGCTATCATGGCGCCTCCCATGCGGACCACCCCATCCGTTGCTGCCCGCCGGTGGCGCACCACCCCGAAGGCGCACATGGTTGTGCTCTCGGGCCTCCTCCTCATCGCCGGCTGCTCAGTCGCCACCCCGACTCCGACGCCGGAGCCCACCCCTGAGCCAACTGCGGTGCCCACCCCGACGCCCGAGCCGACGCCCCAGCCGACCCCCATCTTCAGCAATGTCCCCGATCCCGAGTTGGTGGCGCTGATCCCGACCACGGTCGCCGGCAAGGCGGTCCAGATCCCGGCCATCACCGAGTTCGGGATGACGCCCGGTGACATCGGTGAGGTGTACGGCGAGATCGGCGCCCGATTCCGATCCCTTCAGGTCGCCTACATCTCGCGGCCGCGCCTTTCGCTCTATGCGATGCGCATGAACGCGCCCCTGGTCCGCACCGCGGACCTCGAGCCCTACCTGGCCGCAGCCGGCGAGTACGTGGGCATCGCGGGCCTCCATCGCGAGCCGTGGACGCTCCAGACCGTGGCCGGCCACGTGGTGTGGGTGCGGCCCGAGGACAACGCGACGCTGCCGGGCACACGGGTCTACACCTGGGTCGCCGACGACCTCGTCTTCCTGATGATCGGCACCGACGAGGCGCAGAACCTGGCGATGGTCGGCGGCCTGCCGGGCGAGGCTCCGCCGACCCCATCGCCGGTGCCCTCGGCCAGTGGGAGCCCCAGCGCAGAGCCCTCATCGTCATGACCGACTGGGGCGACTGGGGCGACGATGCCCGCGACGACCGCCTCTCCCGCAAGCGCGACCGCCTGGCCCGCCTCCTCTCCGTCGCATCCATCCTCTATGCCCGAGGCAGCGGCGAGTCCGGCGTGCCAGTCTCCGAGATCGCCGGGCTGACCGGGATGACGACGCGCACCGTCTACCGCGACATCAAGGCCCTGGAGGAGGAGCTGGCGATGCCGATCTTCCAGGCGGGCAAGGGACGCTACGGGATCGAAAAGAAGTACTTCCTCCCGCCGCTCCACCTCTCGGTTCCCGAAGCGGTCGTCCTCTTCCTGGCGTCCCGCCTCATCGCGCGCTGGTCGGACGCGTACGACCAGGCAGTGGTCAGCGCCTTTACGAAGCTCGCGGACCTCCTCCCGCAGCCGATCGCCCGGCACGTGGCGGCGACGATGTTGATCGTCGGACAGGCGGAGCCGAACGACCAGTTCGTGCGCAACTTCGCGCACGTGGCCCAGGCCTGGGCCGATGGGCGGGTCGTCGAATTCGAATACGAATCGGGCGAGGGTGATCGCCGCAAGGCCCGCGTCCACCCGTACTTCCTCGAGCCCGACGCGGCGGGCCGCAGCGTCTACCTGATCGGCTTCGACGAGACGGTCAAGGCGATGCGGACGTACAAGGTGGAGCGGATCCGCAGCTCCACGCTCACCACCGACCGTTACCAGATCCCCGACGACTTCGACCCCGACCGCTGGCTGGCCCACTCGTGGGGGATCTGGTCGTCCGATACCACCGCGACCGCGAACGTCCGGCTGCGGTTCGAGGCGTCGGTGGCGAACCGCGTCCGCGAGGCCGTCTGGCATCGCTCGCAGCGCGTCATCGAGCTCCCTGATGGCCGGGTCGAGCTGACCGTCACCGTGGCCGGCATCGTCGAGATCCGCCCGTGGATCCTCTCCTGGGGCGACGGGGTCGAGGTGCTCGAGCCGGCGGAGCTGCGTGACGCGGTGGCCCGAGCGGTCGAGGCTGCTGCGACTCGCTATCGCGGGTAACCCATTGCACCTCGAATCGGAGCTGAAGTACACGGCTCGCGACGCGCGGCCGCTGGACGAGCTCGCGGCGGTCGAGACGCTCGGCCCCGCCCGGCTCGCGGCCGGCAGCACGGTGCACGAGGTCGACCGCTACCTGGATACCGGGGACCTGCGCCTCGAGGCAGTCCATTGGGCGTGCCGGCTCAGGTCGCGGGATGGCACGACGATCCTCTCCCTCAAGGGCCCTGCCGAGCACCTGCCGGGTGAGGTCCTTCATCGGCGCGCGGAGGTCGAGGGGCCCGCGGGTCCCGGCCTCGACCCAAGCGGCTGGCCGCCGTCCGCGGCGCGCGACCACCTGGCCGCGATGACCGGAGGGGCGCCGCTCGTGGAGCGCTTCGTCCTGGAGCAGCAGCGGACCGAGCGGGCCGTGCAGCTGGAGGACGACCGGGTGGGCGAACTGTCGCTCGACCGGGTGCGGATCCTGCACCGTGGGACTGAAGTTGGGCGGATGTTCGTCGTCGAGCTCGAGCTGGACCTGGCCGCTGTTGATGGCGGCCTCGATCCGGCGACGCTGGCCGCGGCGCTCTCAGCCGTGAATGGACTGGTCCCCGACCCGGTGAGCAAGCTCGAGCGGGCGCTTCGGATGGTGCCGGCCAGCTGAGGCGAGTCAGTCCCCGAGCGGAAGGCGGAGGATGAGGGCCAGCGTCGGCCGCGGCCTTGGCTCGGGGGCTACCAGCGTCGCCCGGAGCCACGCATCACCCGCCGGTCCGGCGCGATGCCGGGCGCTGAGCTGCCGGGCCGAGAGTCCCTCGATGCCAAGGGCCGCCAGCGCTTCGGCCACGAGGGTGCCGTCCCCCACGTAGGCACGCCCCACGGTGATGCGGTCGCCGGGGGTCAGGATCGCCTCGAGCCAGCGGCGCCGGACGCCGAACGAGCGCGCGACGACCGGCTGGCCGCCGCTCCACAGCAGATCGCCGGCGACGTAGGCGGGGCGGCCGGGGCGGCCACCACCGGCGAGGCGGGCTCGCAGCAGCTCGGGATCCGGACGCCCGGCCTCGTCGAGCACCAGCAGCGTGCCGTCGAGCACCACGCCGTCCTCGCTCAGCTGCTCCGGCATCGCCGTCAGCTCGGGGAAGGCGGCGAGCGCGTCGGCCATGCCGGCAACCTGGAGGCGGAGACGCCCCTTCTCGCAGAAGGCGAATGCGCGGGCACCGGGCCACCACGGCTCGAAGAGGTAGCCGGGATCGTCGAAGGCGGCATCGACCACGGTGGCCTGCATCGGCGAGATGCGGGAGGGCAGGCGTCGAGCGGGCGAGTCGGTGCTGGGCGGGACCGGGAGCGGAAGCTGCTCAGCCGGCACGCGAACGGCTAGGCGCTCTTGCGTTGGCGCGGCCGGGCCTCTTCGGCCTCAGCGGTCCTGGTCGACTTCGCAGGAGCCTTGGCGGACTTCGCGCGAGCCCTGACCGGCTTGGCGGCGGCCTTCGCGGGAGCCTCCTTCGCCTTTGCGGTCGCGCCCGTGCGCCGAGCCTCGCGCGCACCCGCCACGCTCGCCTCGAGGGCGGCCATCAGGTCGCCAATGCGTGTCGGCTCCGCCTTCTGGACCGGGGCAGGCGCCTCGCCGGCGACCTTGGCCTCGATGACGGCCATCAGGGCCTCGCGATAGTCGTCGTGGTACTCCTCCGGGTTGAAGACACCTGACATCGAGGCGACCAGCTGCTCGGCCATCTTGCGCTCGGCCGGCTTGACCTCGATCTCCTCGTCCGGGATGTCCAGCTCGTCGAGCGAGCGGACCTCATCCGGCCAGTGGAGGGTGGTCAGCAGCATGGTCTTGGTATAGGGGTTGAGCGCGGCCAGCTGCTCCCGATCCTTCAGCACGATCTTGCAGATGGCGGTCTTCCCCTCATCGGCCAGGACCTGGCGCAGGAGCTCGAACGCCTTGCGACCGATCGGGTCGGGCTCGAGGTAGTAGGCCTGCTTGACGAACTCGATCCCCTGGCCCTCGCGGTGCGCGTCGACGAACATCTCGATCTCGATGGCGCGGACCGTCTTGAGCGGGACCGCCTCGAAGTCCTTGTCGTCGAGGACGACATAGCGGCCCTTGGCCCACTCATACCCGCGGACCGTCTCGGAGCGAGGGATGACCTCGTCATCCTCCGGGCAGTAGATCTTCATCTGGATCCGGCTCAGGTCCTTCTCGTGGAGCAGGTTGAAGCCGATGGAGCTGCTCTCGGTAGCGAGGTAGAGCTTGACCGGGATCGTCACCAGGCCGAACTGGATCGCGCCACGCCACATTGATCGTGCCATGCGGCAGATCCTACAACGGAGGCGCAATCACGGCCCGATCGACAAAAGGACGCGCGACCGGCAGGACCATCCCGCCATAGGCCGCGTCGTGCGTGACCGCGACACTCACCGAATGATGCCCTCAGAGGACCTGTGCGCCCTCCGGTCCGGTGATCGCCACGAGCGCGCTGACCTCTTCGCGATCTCCCTGGCGAAGCCGGTAGCGGTGCTCCATCCGCACCGAATGCGAGAGCATGGCGCTGACCGGGCAATAGGTCGTGGCGGAGAGCTCCACCGCTCGTCGCAGCGCCTCGGGCTCGACGTCGCCAGTCACTTCGTGCTCGACCACGATGCTGGTGTAGACCTGCGGGTGCTCGTCGGCCTTCTCGCCGGTCACCGCGATTCGGTAGGTCGCGGCGGGCTGTCGCTTCTTGCGCAGGATGCTGGCGACGTCCATCGAGGTGCACGCTGCCAGCGAGGCGAGGATCGATTCGGTCGGGCTCGGGCCTCCACGCACAGCCCCCTCTTCATGAACGTCGAACGTGATCGTGAAGCCTGTCCCGCTCAGCACGTCGACGCGAGCGTGAGCTGCGGGATCGACCACGGTTGCGAGCGCGGTCATCGTCGTCGGCATGGTCTGAGCCTAGCAGTCGGAGGTACCCGGTGCGCCTGATCCATCCCGCCTTCATCCGTGGCATGCGAACCAACGCGCTTGCGGTCGCGCTTGCGATGCTCGTCGTGGGAGGCACCGCGGTCGTCCTCATGGCGCTGCTGCCCGGGGACCGGCCGGCCGCGATGGCGCTACTTGGCCTTTCGGCGGCACTGGGGCTCGGGGTGGGCGCGGCGATGGTCTGGCGCGAAGCTGGCGCTGCCCGGCGCCGACGCGACATGATCGGCGACGACATCGCGCGGCTGCTGGCTCCGGCCTTTGACGACTCCTATACCCTCCTCCTCGCCCCCAGGCTGCCTGGCGTGCCAGCCGATCTCGCCGGACTCCTCGTTGGCCCGGCCGGGGTGCGCGCCCTGATCGCGCGCCGCTGGCGTGGCCGCTACCGCGTGCGCGGCCGTGGCTGGGAGATGGACACCCGCTCTCGCGCGGGCTGGATCCCGACGCTGACCAACCCGTCATTCGATGCCGACGCCGTGGCCGACGCAGTCACCAGATGGGCGAAGGTCGCCCTCGACGATCCGGGCCTGGGCGTCAGCCCCGCAGTCGCCTTCCCGCGGCCGTTCTCCACGGTCGTGCTCGAGGAGCCGATCGGCGAGATCGTGACGACGGACAACGCCCCATGGTGGGCGCAGAGCATCGGACGGGTCCAGCGCATCGATGCGCACCGCGCGGCGCGCTTCGTCGAGGCGGTGCTCAGCGCATCCGAGGCCGAGGCGAGCGGACCGGCTCGCAGCACGGTCCCCCGGGTCGCCTAGCCAGCAGCCGCCTCGTCGGGGAGCTCGCCGGTCGCGGCGATCCGCTCCGTCTCGCCCCTGGCGCCACGCGCCAGCAGGATCCTGCCGCTCGCCTGGGCGGCGAACAGCTTCTCGACCGTCGCAAGCTCGTCGATGTCGGCGGGCGTCTTGTCGTCGCGAATCCGCACGATGCGTGGGAACCGCATCGCGAAGCCGCTCTTATGGCGCGCGCTGCGCATGATGCGATCGAACGCGATCTCGACGACCACCTCGGGGACGACCGAGCGGTAGCGCCCGAAGTCGCGCACGGTGATCTCCTTGAAGTGCTCGGTCATGGTGCCGATCTCGGCATCGGTCAATCCCGTGTAGGCCTTGCCGATGGTGAGGAGTGACGCCCCGTCGGATCCTCGCACCGCGAAGGTGTA